>CAZIJS010000034.1:22653-26624 GCA_964539505.1 uncultured Myxococcales bacterium | reverse complement strand
GTCGCTCGTCTCCAACCTGCCCCTTGCCGGAGTCAAGCTCCACAACCTCCACGTGCTGCGTGGGTCCGCCATGGAAAGAGAACACGAGCTGGGCGGGATCCCCGTTTTCGACAAGGACCAGTACGTGGACGCCGCCATCGACTTTCTGGAGCACATTCCCGCCTCACTGGTGGTGCACCGGCTCGTGGCCGACGCCCCAAGGCGCCTCGTCGTAGCCCCCCAATGGATGCAGGACAAAAACGCCGCCCTCTCCGCGATCCGACAGCGCCTCGTTACGGAGGACCGCTGGCAGGGAAGAGCCCTGGGAGACCCCCGGAATGCGCCGCACGAAATACTCGAAGCCCTTGATGTGCCGCAGGTGTCACAGCACAGACAGGACTGACGCCGCTCCCATCCCCCACCAGAAAAACCGATCCAGAAATCTCGGACTTCAATACCAGGGGTCAGCCACCTGCACAGGCGAAGATTCCCGTGATCCTTGATCTCCGTTGCCCGCACCTCCCTCGGAATTGTTCCCCCAACACCAGGTGGCCCCCTGCGCCGTGGCCGCACAAGTCAGAACCAACCCCGCGGACAGGGAAATCACGTCTTCGATGTCCTGGACCTGGAGCGGAGAGAGGGACTGGCCTGTCTGCATGACCTCGTCACCCACCCCGAGTTCGCCTGCATCGTCTGCTCCCCAGCACCAGACCCGCTGCGACAGGTCCAGGGCACAACTATATTGGGTGGCCGCAATCACCTGGGACACGGATCCCAGACCAGCCACTGGTACGGGACTGGTCTGCGAATCCGTGGTGCCGTCCCCGAGTTGGCCCCTGGAGTTGCCTCCCCAACAGACGGCTTGGCCGGAATCCGTGAGGGCACAGACATGGTCCTGTCCCACCGAGACACCCACCAGGGACGTCAGTCCAGCGAGTTGGTGTGGGCTGTCATACTGGATGTCTCCCGGCTCGCCCATCTGCCCGAGCCTGCCCTTTCCCCAGCACCAGACCGCACCCGTGCCATCCAGAGCGCAAGCAAAACCAATACCGAGCGAAAAATCCACCACTCCCGAGAGGTCCTGCACGGGCGCCGGGGCACACCTGTCCTGGGTCGTTCCGTCTCCAAGCTGGCCGAACCGGTTGTTCCCCCAGCATTGCAGCGTCTGGTCCGCCATGAGGACACAGCCGAACAAGTCCCCCAGGGCGACCTTGGTCACAAGTCCCGAAACAGGAATTTCCACCGGAACATAGCCGGTGTTTTCCACGGAGGAAGGTGCTAACTGGCAATAAAACCCCCAACACCAGAGCCCACCAGACCGGGTCACGGCACAGGCCTTTTCCTGCCCTACGGCCAAGGACACCACGTCATGGAGGTTTATCACCTCGACAGGCACCGAAGAGTTCTCTACAGTCCCATTGCCGAGTTGGCCGAAAACATTGCGCCCCCAGCACCAGACAGAGCCGTCGCCACGAACCCCGCATGCAAAAGACCAACCGGCTGCAACCTGGACGAAGCCGCAGTCCTGGGGGCATGCCGAGGCCGTCTCCCCGTCCTGGTGTTGGCAGAGCCCATCGCCGCAGGTCCAACAGTGGCTGCTGTCCGCCTCCAGGCAATCACGGCTGCATTGCGCCCTGCCCCCGTCGAACCCCAGGTCCTCGCACTGCGGGCTGCCGTCGCAGACCTCGGGGCCTTCCACTGTCCCGTTGCCGCATTCGTAACAACCCGAGCTGTCGAACCCCTGGCAATCCTCGTTGCAGGACAGGGTTCCCAGCGCCATCCCGGCCACGGAGAGACATGTCTGGCCGCCCAGGTTCTCCCCGTCACAGGCCTCGCCCTCGTCCACAAACCCGTCGCCGCAGTCGCTGCATCCCGACAGATCGAAGGCACAGTCCTGTCCGCAGGCCAGGACTCCTCCGGAAAACCCCAAAGACTCACAGCTTGCATCTCCCAGGTCCGAAGCGTCGCAGGCCTCTCCTACTTCCATGACTCCGTTGCCGCAGACCGCCTCGCTCTTCCCCGAGGAGTCGTCGGAACAGGCTGCGATTCCAACGAAGAAGAGAAGCGACACAACGCCTCCCACCCAATTGATTTTCCCGAAACTCATCATGCTGACTCTTCCTTGTGCGTCTTCGGAGCGCCCATCCGTTTGGGCCGGCGCCCCGCTGGTTCCTCAACTCCTGGGATCGATGACCGCCCGCGGCCGATAGCTGTCGTCCGTGGTGCCGTCACCGAGCTGTCCGGAATCATTTTTCCCCCAACACAAAATCGTCCCGTCTTCGGTCAGGGCACAGGTGTGCGAGGTGCCGCCGGTCACCTGCCGAACCGATGCCAGTCCCGGCGCCTCGAGAATGTCCGTACTGGCAGTCGATGGCCGCTGGCCCACCTGGCCGCTCTCGTTCCAGCCCCAGCAAGAAAGGCGCCCGAATCGATCGTCGGCACAGGTATGCTGCGCTCCCGCCCCCACCAGGGCCGACGATTCCAGCGCAGAAACCTCGCTGGGCGATCGGACCAAGGTGTTGGTCTGACCATCCCCGAGTTGCCCGTAGTTGTCCGACCCCCAGCACCAAAGCTGGCCCTGGAAGGTCACGACGCAACTGTGGTTTCCCCCAACGTCCATGGCCACCAACCGGGGCAACCCATCCACGAGCACCGGCTCCTGGGCGTCGTCCATGCCGCCGTCCCCGATCTGTCCCTGGCCGTTTCCGCCCCAGCACCAGACCTGCCCGCCCGAGGTGAACGCGCAATTGTGGAACATGCCCGACCGAACGAAGCGCGCATCCTGGATATTCGACACCTGGACGGGGACAGGACTCGCCAGGGTCTGGCCGTCTCCCAGACTCGCCGTGGAGGCCATGCCCCAACACCAGACCGTGCCGTCCCCCCGCACCGCGCAGGTATGCTCCATGCCGCAGCTCACCGACACCACGTCATCCAGGCCGGTCACCTGGACCGGAACAGGGCTGCTCTCATACGTCCCGTTGCCCAATTCGCCCATGGGATTCGCCCCCCAGCACCACAACGTTCCGTCCACCAGGACCGCACAGGTCGTGTCTGGTCCTGCAGACACAGCCGTGGCATCCTCGATGCCCGTGACCTGCAGGGGGACTGGACTGTCGGTCCGGGTTCCATCACCCAATGTGCCATTCCCATTCCCACCCCAGCACCAAAGGGTTCCATCCGCCCAGACGGCACATGTGTGACTGTAGCCCGCGTCCACCTGCCGAAACCCACAATCGGCAGGACAGTCTTGCCTGCTCTCGCCCTTTGCAAGGTCGCAGACTCCGTCGCCGCAAGTCCAGCAACCGCTGTCGTCCCCCGACAGGCAATCGGCGGCGCAGGCATAGTCTCCACCATCGTATCCCAGTTCCCGGCAACTCGTCTCGGCCTCGCAGATCTCCGGCCCTTCGACCACGGCATTGCCACATTCGTGGCAATCCGTCGTATCAAAGGACAAACAGCCTGCATTGCAGGTCACCTCTCCCTGGGACAACCCAGTCAGACTCTCACAATCCGCGCCGCCCAGATCGCTGCCGTCACAGACCTCCTGGCCCTCCAGGACCGCATTGCCGCAGGTGCCACAGCCCGAGTCGTCCAGGTGACAGTCCTGGCTGCAGGCGAGCTTGCCCCCGCCAAACCCCTGGTCTTCGCAGGTGGCTCCGCCGAGATCATGTCCGTCACATTCTTCTCCGGCTTCGCGCAGACCGTTTCCACAAACCGGCGAGGCCTCGCCGCCGCCCGTGGAATCATCGGAGCATGCCGCGACCATCGCAAGCAAGGCCGCCAGCCCCACAGCAAAAAGACGATTCACAAATCGCCGCATCCTGACCTCCTCAGTTGTTCCAATAAATTGACTCGCGCCTTCCCCGCCGGTCCCGTCCCGGCTCTCTTCGTCCTTTCCACAGGCCCGCCCCTCTTTCGATGACAGCCGACCCAAAGCTCCTGAAACCATAGTCCCAGGCCCAGTCCTGTCAAGAAGGCCCCGGACACCC
>CAZIJS010000034.1:0-22553 GCA_964539505.1 uncultured Myxococcales bacterium | reverse complement strand
TGCACCAGGGACAACCCAAACTACTGCGCTGCCAACGAAGACTGCGTCTCGGGCCGATGCGACCTGGATCAGCATCGATGCATCACGGAAGACGGCTCGGTAGAAAAGGATTCGCAGCCAGTCCAGACCTGCGACCAGGCAGAGGACTGCACCGACCCGGCCAAACCCGTTTGCCACGACCACCAATGCGTGGGTCCCTGTGGTGACGGCATCCTGGACCCTGGAGAAACCTGCGATGGGTCCGACGTGGGAACCGCGACATGCGACGACCAGGTCCCAGGAACCCTGGGCACATTGACCTGCCTGGAAGACTGCTCGGGATTCGACACCTCCGCCTGCCATGTCTGCGGCAACGGCATCCTGGACGGCCCGGAAGTCTGTGACGGAAGCGAGCTGGGCGGGGCGAGTTGTGCATCCCTCGATCCAGGCGCGCAAGGCGACCTGGCCTGCCTTCAAGACTGCTCGGGGTTCGACACCTCCGCCTGCCACCGCTGTGGCAACGGCCTGGCCGAGACCACCGAGGACTGCGACGGAGACGATCTCGCCGGACAGACCTGCTCGAGCCTCACCGGCCTCACCCAGGGTGACCTGGTCTGCCTGTCCGACTGCAGCCTGGACATCTCCGACTGCCACCAATGCGGCAACGACGTCATCGAGGGTCCAGAGGTCTGCGACGGCTCGAACGTGGCAGGCAAGACCTGCTCAGACTACGGGTATGCCTTCGGCGAGGTGCATTGCAAGCCGGACTGCAGTGACTTCGACATCACGGCATGCCATAGTTGCGGAAACCATGTCTGCGACACCGATCTGAACGAAACCAGCAGTTCCTGCCCCGAGGACTGCGCCTGGACCAAGGTGGTGACGGGATACGGCTTCACCTACGGCCTGAAGGCGGACGGCACCTTGTGGGGCTGGGGCAACAACCACAACGGCCTCCTGGGGACCGGCTCGCAGACCCCGGCCGACGTGCTCCAGCCCACCCAGGTACAGGGCATTTCCGGCCGGGTCACCGACGTGGTGGCAGGCCAGTTCCACGTCTGCGTCCTCAACAGTTCCCAGCGCATGTATTGCTGGCAAGTGAATGGCTCTGGCGAAGTGGGCATCTCTCCCCAGGGCAATAACGTCGTCTATTCCCCCCACCTGGTCAGCGCCATCGAGTCGGCAGACGAGATCTATGCAGGCCAGTGGTGGACCTGTGCCTATGGAAGCACCGGAGAGAGTAGCTCCTACTATTGTTGGGGAGGTAATAGTGACGGTGAACTCGGCACAGACTCTCCGACCCAGACAGAGGTTCCTCAAAAGATGTTCGTACCGGGTTTCTGCATACCCACCAAGTTCCATCCTTTCTCCGGAGCACATGCCTGCGCCACATTCACCTGCCCACCGCCCAACATATCCCATTCCTTGAGATGCTGGGGAGACAACTACCAGGGACAACTCGGAAACAACTCCACGACCGACTCTTCCGACCCTGTCACGGTCCTGAGCAGCGCCCCGCAGGAAGCAGGCGCAGGAAACCTCCATACCTGCGCCCTGAAATACGACGGCTCGGTCTGGTGCTGGGGAGACAACCAATACGGCCAACTGGGCGACATGAGCACCACGGACAGGCATACACCTGTCCAGGTCCAGGGCGCATCGGGTTCTTCACGTCTCTGGGTGGGCGGCGATTCGAACTGCGCCCTTCGAAGCACAGGGCTTCGCTGTTGGGGCAGAAACGACCAGGGGCAATTAGGCCTTGGCAACTCAAGTAACAAGACATCAGCCACAATCACGGGCCTCAACAGCGTCGAAATGGTGGCCTTGAGCCAAAACCACGCATGCTTCCTCATCGACGGCCAAACCCTGACCTGCAGCGGAAAGAACGACTCGGGACAACTGGGGGACGGCAGCCAGAACAACAGCACATCCCGCGTGGCCGTCATCGACCCCTATCAATAGTCGCAAAGCCCTGATAAATGACCGGGGAGGCTGGTTGTCCGGTCAGTCTCCCTGCTCCTCGCCCGACAAAATCTCATCCTCGGCCCACTGCCACCGTGCACGGGAGACGAGGTCTTCGAGCTTCTTCCAGTCGATGTCCAGCGCAGCGGGATCCGAAAGACGCTCCCTGACATCCAGAACCATGCGGGCCAACACCACCAAATAATCGCTCAGTTCCCTCCTGGCCTGGAGAAAACGGCTGACGAGCACTGCGAGCCAGTCGCGCTGCTCCTGCAGGGTAGCGGACACTTCCTGCTCCACCCGGTCCTTGCGCCGGACCAGGGCATCAATCTGCCGGTCCAGTTCCGCCTCCAACTCTCGGCTGCGCCCTGGAGAGTTCGCCGACTTGCGCCTCTCGAGCAGGGCAACCGTATCCAACAGCAAGGCCCTGCGCACATCCCAGTCCCTCTGGACCGAATCGAGCCGACCGAGAATGCCGCAGATTTCAGTCCGCAGCCCCCTGGCACTTTCCTCGAAAACCACGGCCTGGGCCTGGGCCAGAGCCAATCCGTCACTGTCGTCCAAGACATCTGTCAACCGCGAGGCCGCCTGGTAGATCTGTCCGCTCACGTCTCCATGTTCAGACCACCTGGAATCGCAGATCCGCTCTGCCGCAACGTGAGGGTCCGAAACTTTCGGCCCATCCCCGTCTTGCACCGAAAACTCACCCGAAGAGCCCCGAAACGATCGGCGCACCGCCCTGTCGGCGAGCACCGAGTCCAGGACAGCCACCACCTCCAGCACGGAGTCGTAACGCTCGGTGGGTTTTTTGGCCATGCAACGCATGACCATGGCATCCAACTCCGGAGGTATCTCTCCCGGCCTGAGATCCGACGGACGAGGCGGGGCCTCTTGTCTATGGGCAGTGAGCTGTTCCAGAAAGCCGCCGGTAAAGGGGGTTCTCCCGGTGAGCACCTCGAAAGCCATGGCACCAAAAGAATAGATGTCCGTGCGATGATCCACGTCAGCGGTCACGATCTGTTCGGGAGCCATATATTCGGGCGTACCGAAAAGCTGCCCCTTGACCGTGATGGGAGCGAGGCGTTCGCGAATGAACTTGGCGAGACCGAAATCCAGAATCTTTGGTGCCGACACGTCCTTGTGGGGATAGCCATCCAGCATCACGTTGTCGGGCTTGATATCTCGATGAACCACGCCGTTGCCGTGGGCATATGCCAAAGCATCTGCGAGCTGCCGAAGCAACCGGCAGGCCCGGTCCACGTCCAATCCCACCCCCTGGATCACTTCGTTGAGAGGCCTGCCCCGAACATATTCCATCGCAAAGAAGAACGAGCCCTCCTTGATCTGGCCGAAATCGAACACCGACACGATGTTGGGATGAACGAGCCGGCTTGCCGCCAGGGCCTCCCTGCGAAAGCGCTCCACCGCCACCTGGTCCTGAAGCAGGTTGTGCTTGAGCACCTTGATGGCGCAGAGCCTGTCGAGCGCCAGGTGCTCGGCGAGATAGACCACTCCCACTGCACCTTCCCCGAGAATCCCGGTAATCCGGTACTTGTCGTGGACCACAGATCCAACGTTCATCCAAGCCTCCCAGAACCGCGGTGGCATTCTACCGGCATCCCGGATACCCAAAGGTGAGCCCCGGACAGGGCAAAGTGGTCGCCCATCCATGCTCTCTACGTGACACAGCGCAGCCGCTCGCCGGTATCGACGCCTTTTTCATTCATGCCTGATATGGTACTCTAAACGAACACAGTTACAACAGGAGAACGATACAGAGCGCCAACAAAACGCTCCTTGGACAGAGGATGCAGCATGGAACATCTCGCAATGGAAATAGCTCTCCTTGGTGCCGTTGGCACCGCCATCACTTTTGGCCTGATCCTTTTTCGCTTCAACATCAACAGGGCTGCCTTGATGAGCCAAATCATCAAACTCACCAGGGCGAACAATCTCGATCGGGCCGTCAAACTCTGCAACGTGGTCCCGCACGCCGTCACCGTGCGTGGAATCAAGGCGGTGCTCATGCTCCTGGAGCGAAACATGAGCGACATGGACTCGGCCACGATCCGACAAGCCTATGAAAAAGCCGAGGAGCCTGCTCGAGGCAGCCTGCGCACCGTCATGGCAGCAAATGCCCTCTCCGAACTGTTGATCCTTGTCGGACTGGCGATCCAATTCCTCCACGACAAGGACACGGCTGTCTTCCAGCGCATAGAAACTGTGATTCCCTTGATCGCTGGGGCCCTGGGCGCCTGGGGACTGGCCAAGGGCGCCGGACATCTCAGAGCATCCAAGGCGGTGGGCGAGCAAATGCTGTCGCTCGCCATCGAGCACCAGATGAAGCAGTAAGTCCGCCAAGCCCCCCCAAAGGCCGACGACAGGGATCCCATCACCAGGCATTGGATCACTCTTCGCCATCACGCAACGTGGTGACCAGATCCGGCGTACGCCATGTCGTCATGTCGTTCGGATCTTGTCTGGGCGCAGAACTCTGGGTGGGACAGGCTCTCGAGACTCGCAAAGACAGCCACTGGTTGGTCCGATTCGATGGTCGTTCCGGTAAAGTCCCCATCTTGGTCCGGATAGTTCGAACATTCTTCCAATGGGACTTCAGGCTGAAGAGACTCGATGTTGACAACATCATAGGCCCAATGGTCACGCAGATGGGCTGCCCCGCATCAGTCTGCGAAATCGCAACACCGGTGGCACCCCCGGCTGCAGTCACCGGGTACGATGGCCATATCGTGATGTGCGTATCCTCGAAGACTCCCAACACAGTCACCGCCGTGTGGTCTGGAATGGTGTCGACATGGCCTATATGTCCCTCCGACGGCCCACAAGGATTTGCTCCTTGCAAACGTCGCCATGGATTGATCCGCATACATCATCGCAGCTCGACAGTGTCCTCCATGCCGCAGCGTGGACCGGTACGTCACAAACTTCAAACCCTCCAGACGAATGCATCCAAGATAACGCCCCTTTTGATAAAAAGAGAATACACGGAAAACAGACAAACCACAATCGGCACAAAAAACCGCGCCGATAGGACGATATGTGCTCCCTTGCCCTCAAACCCTGCTTGGACTATTCTCTTGTCCATGCGACCCGTCGGACCCAAAGCATCACCTGGTCCGGCCGACAACATCGAGGGACTCAAACGAGCCTTTCATCACGAGGGAAACCGTCATGGCCGTACTCATCGAACCTCTCTTGCGAAACACGAACCTGACCCAGGAGCAACGAAAGGTCTGCCTGAAAGGCATTACAGCCGTTGCTGCAGCCGACAAGGTGATCGATCCCAGGGAAACCCAGTACCTCAAAGCCTTTGTCGAAGAATTTTTCGACGGCCAGGACATGGGTTCTCTGACGTTCGACGAGCCGGTGACGCCGGAAGACCTGGCGGTTCTGGACACGGACCGGGCCAAGGATGCCTTCGTGGCCTACCTCTATATCACGGCATACCTCGACGAGAACTTCTGCGACGATGAAAAGCAGCTCATCGATGGTCTGACGAAAAACCTCCTGGCCGAAGACAGGCGCCGGGAACTCCTCGATGGTGTCCGATCCTTCCTCTACCGGCGCGCGGCCTTTGCCTATGCGTTCAGGTTCGGTCGCCTCGACGAGGCCCTGGCCAGAGACCTGGCCAAGCGTTTCGATCTCACCGAGCAGCAAGCCATCGAACTCAATGCCGCGGTGTTCAATGCCGTGATGGCCATGAAGGGCCCTGCCACCCAGGATGGGCAAGACCTTGCATCCAACTGACAGACGAACGGGGAAGCGGAGTTGTCAGACGAACGGGAAAAGAAAAGCTGGCGTGAAATAGACCGCATGCGGGATCAGGGCGGGTCTGGAACCAGGTCCACAGGGCGACCACGCCGAAACGATCGTTCTTCGGAGCGCTACAAGTCTATGCTCGACAAGGCGTTTGCGCGCGGAGAACTGGGCAAGGTGATGGACCATGTCTCGGGCGTCTTGCCCGATGCGCCCAGTGCCTCGCAGGGCAAGTCAGGGAAAAAGGGGCCCTCACGCCAAAAACTCCTCTATGAAATCACTTCCGGCGCGACACCCTCGAAGGCCTTCGAAGCCTTCGAGAAATTCCGAAAAGCCTTTGGTCTGCCCGACGAGCCCGAGGCCTTGCTGCCGGGCTTGGACCACGACGACCAATCCCTGCTGCTCGACGTCATCAGAAAACTCGACGAAATCGTCTCCGAGCAGGGACCGCCCAGGCGTCACAAGACGCTCCTGGCCCGCCTGCGGATGATCGAAGACGATTTCAACGCAGACCAGGACGTCCGGGAGGCCGCCGCCCATCTGGCATCCAAACTCTGAAGCCGACGAATCACCTCCCATCCACGCTTCCCAGCGTCGCCTCCCAATCTCGCCTCCCAACCGCGCCTCCCAACGAATCGCCTCCGAGCAAACAGCCCCCAAGGTTGTGCCTTCGACACAACGGATCAAAACCGACGAATGGAAGCAATCCTCCAGGTCGTGGGATTTCTTCGCTCCAACAGGACCTCCATCTCGTGATCAGCCGGATCGCTGATGGAAACCCTCAGCCATCGTCCATGACTGCGGGGCAAGGGCAAACAGGCAAGGCCATGACCCGGCCTCATGGTCCGCTTTGTTCCAGCCCAGCGAACCGAGAATCGTCTCGGCACAGAGGGCCCTGGGAAGAGATCGCGAAAACAAAGCCTGCTCCGGCCGCGCCCCGGCCTTTCGATGCGAAACGCTCCGGCGGCGCAAGCCAAGGAGGCCCCGAGTCTCATGGCCACCTGCCTCTGTGCGATCAGGCGCGCCGTCAGTGAATCGGCCAGGGGCCTTGGCAGGTAGGCCTGTTCCACCAGGCTCCGAATCCTGTCAGGAGACAGGGAAGCAAGGAGCCTGGCAGCCCACAACATGTCCGGTCCCTGGGCCACAGACAGGGCCGGGTGACACACCGATGGCTGCCATGCGGCTGTGGGCTTTGGCCAGGCCGGCCAGGCTCGCGAGCCTGCCGCCAATCGCGCCCGGTTCCAGGGCTGACCAGCTTGGGAAACGCCCAGGCCACCGCCCAGAAACCACAGGAAGTGATGCAACCTGCCCGCAGAAAAGACGTCCCTTCCCGTGGATTCGCTCAGGCTGCGCAGGTCCAACCAGGATCCAATGAGACGCAGGGCCCTGATGGACCGTCGCCGCTCGTGGGGAATGCGGTCGTTGGGGTCGTCTCGTCTGACTCCAAACAATGGGTAAGGCCCCAGGTCCCGCCCGGTCTCCAGCTTCGTCGACAGGGCCCTGAGCGTGCCGTCGGCCATCCTGGAAACCCGACTCAACGCCCTTCGCGCGCCGGCCCGCCCTCTGGCCCGACATCCCTTGCGGCCCGGAGTAAGCTGCGACAGGCCCAGGCGCGTGACTGGTGCCTGGGACGGACACCAGGCCACCCT
The DNA here is from genome assembly GCA_964539505.1 of uncultured Myxococcales bacterium. Taxonomy (GTDB): domain Bacteria; phylum Myxococcota_A; class Polyangia; order HGW-17; family SLPX01; genus CAZIJS01. Next base: position 15,189 of record CAZIJS010000034.1, on the reverse strand, counting down.
GTCGGGCCAGGAAAGCCGCCTCGGGCTGAACAAGACCACAGATCGCCTGGGCACGAGGTATCCCAACTCCCCGAGCATCCTGGTCACGAGATAGGCCGATCCCGTGGCCAGGCCGTCGCCACCGAGAGCATCGAAGGTCAGGACGAAGGCACGACTGCGTCCATCACGGATGGCCAGCCACAACCGCCCATGAACGAGACCGGCAGCCAAGACAGACCACGACCCCACCAGTGATGGAACCGCGGCGAACGGCGACGTTTTTCCGGCGGATCCTCGATACCCATACAAAGCGGCAGGTCCTCCAACGGGATTTCGATACCAGGAAGAATCCGCTACGAAATCCAACTCGTTTACATCCAGCGGATCATGAGCCGGCAAGGACAGCCATGAGTCCAGGGGTTCCAAGAGGGTCCTGCGCAGGATCGTGGCCATGGGGGTGGTGACTCGCCGGGCCGGCGGCCTCGACAGGCGATGCTGGCACTCGCGCCAGCGAATGGGCATGGGCCGCGACGGACGGCAGGATCCCAGCCAGGCGGTCCAGGGGCCGGACAGCAGAACCAGCAGCGCCGGCACGAGGGTCTGTGCCCGCCGCGAATGTGTTCCCTGTTCTGCTCGGATCGCAGACATCACAACCTCCGCCCCACACCTGCGAACAGCACGAACGATTGCTCTGCAAAACCCACCTGCAGATACGAAGAAAAATCTCCCAGACCAGACAGATCGACACGTCCGCCAGCAGACCAGATTCCCCCATCCAAACTCCAGTCACGAAACCCGAATCCGCCCAGGCAATCCCAGTCCACGAACAGCATTCCTTCGATGCCTCCCAGCAGCAAACGCCGAAATTCCACGGACCCATGAACCAGGGAGCCGCCAACGAGAAACCGGGGCGGCAAGCCACGGCCCAGGCGGACACCGCCAAGAGAAACCGGGGCAGGCTGCATGACAGATTGCCGGCCCTGGGCCATGTCCCCTTCCAGCCAGGCCGTCCATCGCCCGAGCCTCGTGGCCAGGGTCCACCAGGCTTCCCCATGGAGCAGCAGGGTCCACCCCATTTCCGAAGACAGGATCGAGGACCACAGGCCCAGCCGCACGAAGGCCGCAGGCCCAATCCGACTCCTCTCCCATGCCCTCGATGGGCGAAAATCCGGCCGGTCCCTGCCGTACGAAAAAGCCAGGTCGGCCCCAGGGCCCTGGTGCCGCCAGGAGCCAGCCGGATCCCAGGCCCGGTCCACCGATCCCAGACCTGGAATCGGACCTGGGAGATCCGGTCGCCAGGACGATTCAGCACTTCGCCAACCAGCCCGCAGATGCAGGGCCAAGTTGCGTCTCCGCCACGACAGGCCCCCTTGGAGCGCCCATTTTCGGACTTCGTAGGAGCCGTCTCCCGCTGGATCGTCGAGCCCCAGGTCTGTGCCGGTCTGTTCCGAAATCCGGTGGAAGAAACCCGTCACAGACCAGCCGAATCCGCGTCCCAATGGAGCGGCATACCAAAGCCGACCATCGAACGATCGAAACTGCCCCCCCAGGAGAAGAAGGTCCAAACCGCACAGAGGACAATCCCGATTCCGGGCCGGCACCCAGATCCTGCCCCCGGCAGCCCAGGTCCCATCCCACCGGAAGAAGGGCACGATTCTTCCCTGGGAGCCGTCGAGGAGCCATTGCACCATGCGCGCCGTCCCCGACCGCTCGGCCCAACCCAGCAGCCCCACCACCGAGCCGAAGACCAGGCGGGTTGCCGCACGCAAGGGCCAGAGCAGCACTCGGCCCACCGGCGCCAACCGATCCGACACAGAACTCCTTGCTGCCCGCAGCGGGGCGCGACAAGCGGGCTGGGATGAGGCACCCCTCTTGCCTGCCACCTTCCGGCGAGGGCTTCGATCCTGGCTGCGTCGGGCTCCCTGCCCCCGGGACGAGATCACCCCGACGCCCCCAACGGTCCCGACAGTCCTTGTTTCGGCCCCATCCCCACTGGGCGCGGACGCGGCCCGGCCATGACCAGCCAGGGTCCCAGTCAACGCGCCCACGACCAGGATGCAGTATTTGAATACCAAAGGCGCCATGGCCTGGTGATACCAGGATCTCCCCCTGTCCGTCCACGAGTGCCGACGGTCTGAATCGTCCATCATGCACACCAGGACGCAAGACAAACCCCGTCATCCCCGCTGTCGGAAAAAATGCAGGAGCAGGGGCATCCAGAAAACCAGGACGAAGAAAAGACCTTGGTCTGCCCCTGCCGCTTGGCAATCGCAGCCCCCACGAACGCTCGATGCATCATGCTCCAGGGCCGCATCCCCCTGGGACGAGGCCCCGTCCGTGTGGCCATCCATGCCGCCATCGGCCAAAACCACGGCATCTGGCTGCGCATCCAACGGAACCGTGGCATCCTCGCAGCCCTCGTCGGTGGTACCGTCGCAGTCGTCGTCTCTCCCATTGCATCGTTCCTGGGCCCCGGGATGGATGTCGGGATCGCCGTCGTCACAGTCCTGGTCCGAAGCATACCCGTCGGAATCGGCATCCGTCACCACATCCAGGAGTCCCAGGCTGATCCCGGACGCGCTCTTGTCGACATAGAACAGAAAGAACCTGCGTCCCAGGGCCACGAGCCTTGGGCGCCGCCGGCCCTCTCCTCCGTCCGTGTCCCGGCCCGTGTCCTGGGGAGCACTCCATGTATCCCCACCGTCGGTCGAGTAGGCCCAGAGAATATCGCAGGTCCCAGCTTCCTTGCTCCCATCGGTGCGCAGGGCGACGGCCACCACGACAGAGCCGTCGTCCGAAGCCGCCACGGCCCCCAATCCTGAGCTGAGGTGCCATTCGTTCAGGTCGGTAAAAACCTCCCTGTCGTCGGGAAAAACCTTCGACCCGTCGGTGCGGTACTTGTTGTAATAGAGGCTCTGGTAGGCGCCATACACCATGTGGACACTGCCCGTCGGGTCCACGAAGAGGTCGGCAAACCCAGTCCTGCCGCTCCCCATGACGTGAGCATCCTTGTTGGCCTCGAGTTCTCCCAGGAGCCCGGACCCGGCGTCACCCTGCAGGAAGTAGGCGACCTGTCCGTTGCCGTCCGGCTTTCCGGACACGAGGAAAACCCGCCCGGAAGCTCCTCGGAGACGGGCGTCACAGTCGGAACGCCAGATGCCCCCGATGGATCCAACGAACTGGCCCGATCCCCCTCCAACATCGAACAGCTTGACGTCGCCCCAGACGTTGTCTCCCGCCACCGTGTATGCCGCCACGACCTGTCCCGGCCCGGCCAGGGCCAGTCCCACCACGTAATTGCGCTTCTCACGCGACCCGACGACAAAATCCCGATCCCAGGTTCCCGAGGCATTGCGCCGCCGGTAGCGAATATCGTGCCCGCTGTTCCAGTCGCCACCATGCCTCGTAAGGATATGAACGCTGCCATCCTGTCCCAAGGCCATGGCCGGGGGGAAATCCATCCCCCCTTGCCGTTCGTCCCCCACCGCTTCGTCCACCAGGACGTTCCCATCGGAATCGAACTGGTAGTAGTGAGACGACAGCAGGTGGACCCTTCCACCGGGGCCCGCCAAAGCGTCTATCTGGCCGCCCTGGGCCACTTGTCCCAGAAACGTCCATGCCGGCTGTGCCAGCGCTCTCGATGCATGCAACGAGACCGCCAATCCCACCACACATCCCACCGACGCCAGGAGCCGTCGGCGCTCCATGACAAAACGCCCGGGATTGTCCCGCCGACTCGGCCTGACCCCGCCAGATCCCTTTCGCCCCAGGCAGGAGGTGCGTCTCGTCCAGTCTCTGAGTCCTGGTGCTGCATCCATGAATTGCTCCCTTCCATGTGGCTGTCAGACTCTTCCAATGAGCATACCGGGTCTTCGCCGATTCTCCAACTCATCTCCTGGCAATACGACCCAAGTGACGTCACGCGCGACATTCCAAACACACAGTTACGAACAACGGGCATCTAAGTCCGCGAAAAAATTCAGACCGTCACATGGCTCGTTCGGCTCGTCACCCTTGCGCCGCTGCGCAAGTGGCCTATCGGCCTCCTGCGTGCTATAGATTTAATTCTCGATGTACTTTTCCGAACCGTTGGATAGACACCTCATCCCAGGAGGCAGCAAGGATGTTCGAACATTCCGTCCGCAACCAGGCGTTGGCAGGAGAACCGGACAAACAGACTTTTGGATCCGTAGCGCTCCGTCTGCTCGGGGCGATCGGCGCCGTGGGCATGGTGGGCGGCTCCTCCATTTTAGTCCTCATGCTCCTGGGCAAGGCCATGGCCTGGGCCGCCGTGGCTGTGTTCGGACCAGTGGTGGCCTTCGAAATCGTGGGTCTTCCCCTGCTGCGCAAGAAAGTGAGAGACAGCCCCCTGCTTCGATCCCTGGTCGACAGCCTGCAGGTGGTCGCAATCTACACCCTCCCGCTCCAGGCGACCTTCTTTACCACCATGGCCTTCGTGGCCCTGGCCATGATCACTGGTCACGACACCAGCTCATCGGAGGCGGCGGCCTACACGTATGAGTTTGTCTCTTTCTCGGTCATGGTGTTCATCTTCCTGTTCGGTTTCGGCGGTCTGGGATTCGCCGGCGTCCTGCAAGCACAGCACGACGGCCCGAACCTGCGCTGGGCCCACCGTCTGCTGGGTTGGACACTCATTGCGCTCTCCATTGCGATCCTCTATCCGGGCCTGGTCTGGACGAACCACTGGCTCGAAGCGCTGGCACAATCCATGGGGCCCTTGTGGGCGAGCCTCGCAGTGTTCGGCGGTGAGGCATTGGTGTCGGTGCTGTTGTCCGGCGCGTTTTTCCTGTCGGTGACCCCCTCCATCCAGGGCCTGGCTTTCCACGGTCCTTCTGGACTCGTGGCCCTGGCCAGGAAGAACCAAACCACGATCCTGTCTCTGGACGGAAAGTCCCACGGCGTCTTCAGAGTCCGCGTCCTGGCTTTCAATGGAGACGGCACATCGATGGCAGGGACGACCCGGTACGGAGACATCGAAGTGTTCGACGTTTCCTCCGGCCGCATGACCACCCACATCCAGGCTCTGAAGAACGATCCCAGGGCCCTGGCGTTTAGCCCGGACTCTCGGCGCATCGCAACCCTGGACGACGACGGGTGGCTCCAGGTCTGGGCCTTGCCCGAGGGCCGCATGGAATGGGAACAAGACTGTGGAAAGTCGGTCAATGATCCCATCTCCTTGGCGTTCGATCCCAGTGGCGTGACGATCCTGGTGGGCACGGGCCAGGCCAAGCTCGTCCGGTACGAAAGTTCGGGCGGGCTGCTCCTGGAAGCCGCTACGGACTTTGCCAAGGACTTTGGCCACGAACAATTCGCCTCTGTGAGGATCTCGCCCACCGGCCGTTCCCTGGTGGTGAAAGACCAGTCGAAGGCCACCGCCTATACCATTCAAGGAGCACAGATCACCCGAACCATCCAGAATGCCACCCTGGGAGAATCGGTCATCGTGAGGAGTGCCTGTGACGCGGAGGCAGACACCCTGGCCATTGGCGCCGAGCAATGCCGCGTTTTCTTCAAAAACAAAGCCCCCTGGGACCTGGACACCGGCATGGACGAACTGGCCCTGGACCAGATGGGCCGCCGCCTCGTCACCGCCACCAAGAAGCAGGTCCTGCTCTGGGATATCGAGACCAGGGAAAAGACCCGCCTTTTGTAAGGAACACAGCGTCCCCATGTCCAGGGACGACGCAGCAGCCACGATCCTGCTCGATCGCCCAGGATTGGTTGACGTACACAGCGCCCGCATCTATGATCTATTTTATGTATTCTATGTCTTGTTTTTTCGGTTCAATCGTTGCTTACGAATTGTTTATGCCAAACCTATTCAACGGATATCAGGCCCGACCAAGGTGCAGATTGACATGAGGACATCTAAGAAACATCGCCGTTTTCTTCCTATCGTGTTTCTGTGCACTGCTGTCGTCTTGCCCGGGTGCCTGGTATCGTTTAGCGACAGCAACGAAGATCACGACGGTGGGACGGATGTGGGCCAGGGAGTCGATGCCGACACGACGGACGCCGAAGCCACCGACGCGCATGCACCGGATGCAGACGCAGCCGATGCCGGTCCCCTCTGCGGCAATGGCACAGTCGACCCAGGAGAACTGTGTGATGGAGAGGACTTGGGCGGACAAACCTGTGACACTGCGCTCGGGCTCCACGAAGGCACTTTGGTATGCACGGCGACCTGTCAGATAGATTTTTCGCAATGCCACACCTGCGGAAACGGAAGAATCGAAGGCCCGGAGACTTGTGATGGCGCCGAGCTTGGGAGCAACACTTGTGCCCAACTCGGTTTTGACGGAGGAACCCTTGTCTGCATGGGAGACTGCAATCTCGATCCTTCCGGATGCTACACATGTGGAGACGAAACCTGCGAACAGGCAAAGGGCGAAACCCCTGACAACTGTCCTGATGATTGTGGAAACGGAGTGGTCACGCTCGCCAGCGGCGAAAACCAGCCATTGGGCATCGCCGTGGACTCGGGATACGTCTATTGGACAAACTCCGGGTCAGGAGAAATACGCCGAGTGCCAAAAAACGGCGGCACCGTGGTAACGATTGCAGACAACCAACAAGATGCCAATGCCATCAGTGTCGTCGGCGGATATATTTACTGGGCCACCGGAACGATGTATCATGGGTCGATTAACCGGATCAGCCTGGATGGATCCGGCTCACCACTGACCCTTGCTGACGAACAGAACGGCCCCGTGGGACTCGTGGTAGACAGCCAGCGGGTCTACTTCACAAACCTCCTGGGAAACGAAGTCATGAGTACGCCGTTGGATGGCACAGGCACGCCGACAGCAATCGTCACCAACCAGTCCGGCCCGTACGGTCTCGCCTTGGACTCGACCCATGTCTACTGGGCGAGCGCATGGGCCGATGCGATCCGACGAGTTTCTCTGCAGGGCGGCAATGTGACGGACATTGCCACCAATGTACCTCGTCCGTCCTGGGTTGCCTTAGGTGCCACTCATGTCTACTTCACCTGCACTGGTGACGGCAGTCTGCGCAAAGTGCCCCTCGATGGCGGCCAAGTGACCACGCTCTATTCGGGCGGCCAGACTCCGAACCATCTGCTGGTCCACAATGGCTTTGTCTACTGGACCGACAGCGGAACCAATGAAATTTCCCGGATTCCGACGACAGGCGGCACCCGAACCGTTCTTGCCACGGGCGCCGAGCCGATGCATCTCGCCATTGACTCGACGAGTCTGTATTGGAGCAATCACGCCAACGGAACCATCCAAAAACTTTCCTTGTGACACAACGCTGCTGAGACACCCGGCCCCCCATCCGGTAAAATCCTTGGAAGGAAGCATCCCACAGATGCCCTCTTGACAGAAGGGGGCAACGAGGCTCTATTCGCGCCAAACGACATCGGGGCAACTGCGCAACGGGCAAGGAGGTGTCTGATGGCCCACAGAATCGAAGTTCGACTCAAGCCCGGTCTCACCGATCCCCTGGGACGAAAGATGGAAACGCGCATCAGAGAGCACCTCGGACTGGGCCCGTGCCGGGTCGCGACCCTGGATGTCTATACCATCGACGGCGACCTGCCGGCAGACCTGCTCGATGCCTATGCCAAAGGGCCCTTGTCGGACCCCATCGTGCAGGAAGCCGTGATCGATGACAGCGCAGCAAGGGGCATGGATTTTTCCTGGCTCGTGGAGGTCTCCTACCGGCCCGGTGTCACCGACAACATCGGCCGCACCGCCACCGAGGCCCTGGCCTTGCTCATGGAAAGGCCCCTGGCCCAGGTTCCCCGGGTCTTTTCGGGAAAGCAGTATCTCCTCCAGCCGGCCGATGCCCATGCCTGGACCCTGGACCAGGTTCGACAGGTGGCCGAAGGCCTGCTGGGAAACCAGCTCATCCAGTCCTTCCAGATCCTCCGAAAGCAGGATCTCCCTGCAGAAGGCGGACTGGAGCCTCGGCCGCCCAAAGTCACCGACAGGGCCCGGATCCAGGTGGAACGCATCGATCTGAATCGGCCCGACGCCGCGCTCGAAGCCCTGAGTCGCGAGCGGGTGCTGGCCCTGTCCCTGGACGAGATGAAGGTCATCGCAGCCTATTTCAAAGACCCCAAGGTCACCGAGATCCGTCGGAACCAAGGCCTCGATGAACGCATCACGGACGTGGAACTCGAGTGCCTGGCCCAGACATGGTCCGAGCACTGCAAACACAAGATCTTCAACGCCACGATCCACTATGAACAGGAAGACGGCAGCAAGAGAACCATCGAGTCTCTCTTCGACAGCGCCATCAAGGAGACCACCCGCAGGGTTCGCAAACGGCTCGGCGAACACGACTACTGCAAGTCCGTGTTCAAGGACAACGCCGGGGTCATCGCCTTCACCGAGGACTGGAACCTGGTCTTCAAGGTCGAGACCCACAACAGTCCTTCGGCCCTTGACCCTTACGGCGGTGCGCTCACCGGCATCGTGGGCGTCAACCGCGATCCCTTCGGCACGGGACTGGGATCGAAGCTCGTCTTCAACACCGATATCTTTTGTCTCGCGCCCCCCAACCATCGCGACAACCTCCCGCCAAGACTGCTGCAGCCCATGCGCGTGCTGGAAGGGGTCCGAGAAGGGGTGGAGCACGGAGGCAACAAGTCGGGCATCCCCACGGTGAACGGAGCCGTGGTCTTCGACGAACGCTACCTGGGAAAGCCCCTGGTCTATTGCGGCACCGGCGGCATCATGCCGGCCGAGATCAACGGCCGGCCCAGCCACGTCAAGCAAGCCAGGCCGGGAGACCTGGTGGTCATGGTGGGGGGAAGGATCGGCAAGGACGGAATCCACGGGGCCACCTTCTCTTCCGAGGAACTCCACGAAGGCTCTCCTGCCACGGCAGTGCAGATCGGAGACCCCATCACGCAAAAACGCATGTTCGACATGCTCCTGGTGGCCAGGGATCGGGGCCTCTACGACTCCATCACGGACAACGGCGCAGGCGGACTCAGTTCATCCGTGGGCGAGATGGCCACCCAGTCCGGGGGCGCAGACATCGACCTGGCCAAGGCCCCCCTCAAGTACAGTTCGCTCCAACCCTGGGAGATCCTGATCTCAGAAGCCCAGGAGCGCATGACCCTTTCTGTGCCGCCAGACAAGCTCGGTGAACTGACTGCCCTGGCTCGGCGCTACCAGGTGGAAATCACCGTGCTGGGCACCTTCAACGACTCGGGGTTCTTCACGGTGCGCCACGACGGGGAGGTCGTGGCCCTGCTGGACATGGAGTTTCTCCACGAAGGCCTGCCTGCCATGGAGCTTTGGGCAAAAGCAAGACCCATCACAACCAAGGATCCAGACATCACGTCAGAAGCAGACCCAGGGCGCTGTCTGCTGGAAATGCTCGGACGGCTCAACATCGCATCCAAGGAATACTGGGTTCGCCAGTACGACCACGAGGTGGGGGGCGGCTCGGTGGTCAAGCCGCTCATGGGCCCCAAGCAAGACGGACCCAGCGACGCGGCGGTGATCCGGCCCTTGCTGGATCGGCCCGAGGCGGTGGTGGTCTCCAATGGTCTCGTCCCGAGATATTCCGACATCGATGCAGGGGCCATGGCCGCCGCCTCGGTGGACGAGGCGGTGCGCAACGCCCTGGCCACGGGAGCCGACCCGGACAGGCTCGCGGCCCTGGACAACTTCTGCTGGCCCGACCCGGTGGCGTCGGACAAAAATCCCGAGGGGCCATTCAAACTGGCCCAGCTCGTAGACGCCGCCGAGGCCCTGCGCGACACATGCATCGCATACGACCTGCCCCTGATCTCGGGCAAAGACTCCATGAAGAACGACTACCGTGCAGGCGATGTCACCATCTCCGTCCCCCCCACCCTGCTCGTCTCGGTGGTGGGCCGCATCCAGGACGCATCCAGGGCCGTGACCACTGATGCCAAGGCGGCCGGACACCTGGTCTACGTCCTGGGCCGCACGCGCTGGGAACTGGGGGGCAGCGAGTACCTCGCCAGGCTCGGTCACTTGGGAAGCTCTGTGCCCAGGGTCCGACCCGACGAATTCCGACCCGCCTATCAGGCCCTGCACCGGGCCATGGAACGTGGGCTGGTGGCCTCCTGCCACGACTGCTCCGACGGCGGCCTGGCAACGGCACTGGCGGAAACCGCCATGGCCGGGCGCCTGGGCATGGACCTGGATCTGTCCGCCGTCCCGGCCGAGGGGAATCTGCCCGACGAGGTGCTCTGCTACAGCGAGTCTGCGGGCCGATTCGTGATCACCGTCCCGCAGGAGGCGAGGAAAGAATTCGAAGACATCCTCTCGGGACAAGCCCTCGGGCTGATGGGCCGGGTCACCGACACGGATCGTTTCGTGCTCAGGTCCCAAAACGGCACCATCTGGTTGGATCTGTCCATCGACCAACTCCTGGAGGCCTGGAAGCAGCCTCTGGATCTGTGACAAGCAGCGTCTTACCCAAACCGAGGAGTCACCATGACAAGGGCACATTGTCTGGTACTGGCGGGAAACGGCACCAACTGTGAAGTGGAGACCGCGCATGCCTGCAAACTGGCGGGCGCGGACCGCACCGACATCGTCCCGATCTGGGATCTGCTGGCTGGTGACGTCCGCCTCGACGACTACAACTTCCTCCTGCTGCCCGGAGGCTTTCTGGACGGAGACGACCTGGGTGCGGCCAAGGCCATGGCCTGGCGACTGCAAGCCGCCAAGACTCCGAACGGCGAGAGCATCTTGTCGCAGCTTGCCCGGTTCGTCGACGAGCCCAAGTTGGTGCTGGGCATCTGCAACGGGTTTCAGCTCCTCACCAAGCTCGGGCTGCTCCCTTGGAGCCACCGGGGCCAGACCGTCACGGTCTGGGCCAACGACTCGGGCCGGTTCGAAGACCGTTGGGTCCGGCTCCAGGGCGATGTGGACTCGCCCTGCGTCTTCACCAGGGGAATAGAGGACATCTGGCTTCCCGTGCGCCACGGCGAAGGCAAGGTCCTGTTTGGAGAGGATGCCGACGGCCGCGAAGCAGAAGAACAGCACCTGGTGCCTTTCCGCTACGCAGACCCTGCGACGGGACAGCCCACGGAAATCTACCCCCACAACCCAAACGGCTCTCCCGGCGGCATTGCAGGGCTCACCAGTCCCTCGGGACGCATTTTCGGCCTCATGCCCCATCCCGAGGCCTACAACAACCGCACCAACCACCCCGAATGGCCCAGGCACCCGGACCACACCGAGCCCGCGGGCATAGCCCTGTTCGTCAACGCGATGGACTGGCTCAAAAAAAACGGGGCATGACAGGCCGCCCACAGCGATGAAGCCAGATCTACTCGGGCAAGATATCCCCGCTCGATGATCGTCCCTGCTGAATCGTCACCGACAATGATGGACCACGCCCGGCCCTGCGCCCCCCCCTGCTGAATCGTCACGGACAGTGATGGAACCAGACCTGGCCCTGCAATACCACGGTGCCGGACTTGTCGCGACATTGCAGGTTGGCCTGTCCGTCCAGGAAGGAGGGGACAGCGTTTCCGCCCACGGTGCGTTTCATCTCCAAACGAAACGGGTGGCAATCTGTCAGCTTCACCGGCGCATCGGAACGACTCTTGGTCACCAAGACATACTTGCCCTCTGCAGACTCCACCAACTGGACCACCGTCCCCATGCGACCGACACGAAGCTCGACGCCGTTGTAGCCCTGTTCCTGGCCTGACCGGCACGTGGTGGGAACGATCACCTGGTCTCCCAGGGACCCGGACATTGTCAGGCGCCCTGTCACAGAAGACAATGATCCGGGCACACCCCGCGCCGACGTCCTGGGACCGGAAGGCGAGGAAAGGAGCCAAAACAGCATGACCGTAAGCGGGATGGCCAATGCCAATCCAACGCCAATCATGACCATGGACCGGCTCCTGCCCCCACCCTCCCGCGCCACGTCTTCATCGCCCGGCACCAGGGACCGACCGCAATTCGGACAGAGCGTCCCAGGAACGAGCAGGTCTGCGCTGATACTCACCAAGGAATGGCAATGGGAACAGTAGGCCTGCACCACGGCAATATCCTCGACGGCAGGCTCCTGTGAAACGGCTCCAGCCTCGTCCAGGACCGCCTCGTCCGACTCCCCGCCTTGGCGTCCCTGCATCCCTGAAGCGCCCCGATGCCTCTCCAAAAAGAGCCGAAGCTCCGCCTCTTCCTCATCCGACAGCATCTTGCGCAGGCCTGAATTTCCTAACATTGCCGCGATCTGCGCCCCCACGTCCACCTGCGTCCCACATTGCGGACAGGTGAGCGTCTCTGGGACTTCGGCGCCCTCCACCCCCATGAGCCCCCCGCAGGCGGGACAGGTGGTTTCGAAACGCAGCATACTCCCTGCAGAGGAAACTTCGTCGTGGGTCATGCCGGAGGGGGCCTCAATGTCAGACAAGAGATCCCTGTCTTCCACCTGGTCCCGGCTCTCCATGCGCCGGAACCTCGTGGTGGGAACGCGCTCCAAGGGGTCCTCTGCCCGCTGATTCCCGTCGCTCTCCATGATCCCGCCGCTGTCGTCTCGCTGCAGGGATGGTGGTTCCCAGTCCACCCGCTCCTCGGGCTCGGGGATCTCGTTGGTCTCCACCTCCTCGCCTTCCATGACGTCGAGGGGCACAGCAGAGTCGCGCGCAAATCTGTCTGGAATCGGCTCACCATCCAAATCATCGGCCTGTCTAGAAGCCTCGCCCAAAGAAGCATCGGCGAGCTCGGAAGGCTCCGCGCCATCCTCTCCCTGGGGCCCAGCCCCGCTGCGCTGCCTCTCAGGGCCACCGTCCACCGCAACCGGTTCGTCTGGCTCTTCGTCTGAATCCCGGTCTCCTCCAGCGGATTCCAGGTCATCTGGAATCCGGATCACCTTGCCACAGGAAAGACAGACCGTGATGGCCTGATCCTCTTTGACCTGGATGGCTGCGTGACAAGCGGGGCAATGAGCCTGCATCACCATGTTCCTATGCTCCCTTGTTGTGCGCCCATGCGAACACCTGCCTGGTGTACATCAACCCGAACGAAAAGGCCAGACAGGGGTTTTCCGAGACTGCCTGCTGTCCGGCTCTCTGGGTCCTTTCGCGACTCGACGACAGCGCCATGAACGCATCCAGAAGCAATCGACGACGTCATCCACGCACGGACCGGGTACAGTGGCTCGCAGACATGCCCACGAACCCGGCGCATCACCCAACGCAGCGCCCACCCCAGGTGGCACAAAGGAATCCATGCCGTCACCTCGCCTCGAGAAGGCGCCGCAGCACCACCTCGTTTTCCGCGGCCCGCAGGCTCATCTCACCGTGCCGACGCTCCAGAGACCGCGCGATGTCTTCACGCCGGGCCAGGAGAGCCTGAATGCGATTCATGACGCTGTTGCGGGGCAAGGTTGCCTCGGGGTCACGAAAGAGGTCCAAGGCATAGTCTTCCATGCCGATCCTCGCAAGGTAGCGCTCCACCTTGGATGCGTAGCACAACCCAACCATGGGCAAGTGGGCCATGGTGGCCAGAATAAGAGAATGGAGCGGCGTTCCCAGCAAGAAGGAGGCATGGCGCATCACGGCGATGAGATCGCCGGTGGGAAGACGGCTGCGTAGGGTCCCCACGCCTGACGACACACCACAACGAGATGCCACCTCGTCACAGAAATCCCGGTCGTCGAGGGCCATGCGCCCCTTCTGCTGGGCGGGCAGCAAGAGCACCTGGAGTCCCAGCTTCGTGACGGTCCAGTCGATGATCCCAGCCAGGTCCCGGGCAAGACGACTCCTGGACTGGATGGCCCCGATACCCGACGACAGCCCGATTCGCTTCCTGAGAGCCGCGGGCAACAAGCCACCGCGGCGATGTCCGAAGGCTCGAACCGCGAACAGAGCAAACGGCCGTTCCGGCGACAATCCCGCCCTCTCGACGGGGCCTTGCCAGACGCCATTCGATGCCGGGTCGATCTGAAACGCACAGTCCGCCGTCACCCGGATCATTGCCGGATCCACGCCATACCTCGCCAGGTGAGCCGCGGAGGCTTCGTCCCTGACGGTGACGGCCTGCGCCCACCCAAGGATCCGCCCAGCCAGTCGTCGCCCGACCGGGCTGGTCTCCTCTGGCCCCGAGACCCCCACCGCATAGGCCATGAACGGACGCCTGGAGGCGGCTGCCAGCAGCCCGGGGGCCAGATTCGCCACCAAGTAGGCCTTCGACGATCGATCCTGGACGAGTTCTCCTCCGCCCAACAAGACCAGGTCCGCAGTGACCAGTTCGCGCATGAACGCGGCGGCACCGCTCGGATGGAACACATCGTAGGCCCGGACGCCATACCTTCGGGAGCTCTCGGCAGGATCACCCGAAAACGCCACGATATCCACATGGGGATCGATTGCCCGAAGGGTGGCCACCATGGATTCGAAGATGACGATATCACCCAGGTTCGACTGCTCCCCGTCGAGCTGCCCCCAGGAACACATGACCACCTTGGACAATTCCCGTCACCTCCGATTTTCGATGCACCAACGAGACTCGGTGCGACCAGTCGTCAATCCCGACGTCTCACAGCAGGCCCTGGGCACGATACCATGCCACGGTCTGGGCGAGCCCTTCCGCGATATCGACACGGGCGGTAAACCCCAGGACAGCGAAAGCCTTGTCGGCCGAGGTCCCGTGGTCCATGGTCAAAAAATCCACCTGGCTGCGCGTGAGCGGCGGCTTGCGGCCCAGGACCCCGCCCACGAAAGCCTCGGCAAGGCCGGCTACCCCCCGGACCACGCCGACAGGGATGTCCCTTGGAACAGTGGACGCCCCAAGGACCTGGGCCATGGTGTCGAAGAACTCGGCAACTCGGACCACCCTTGGTCCGGCCACGTTGAAAACCTGCCCCAGGGCGGCCGGCGAGACCACCGCCTCAACCACCGCACGCGCCACGTCCTCGACATGGGTCGGCCGCCAGCAGGCGTCCCCGGTTCCGGGAATGAAAAAACGCCTCCCCTGCACAGCACGAAACAGCCCCACCCGACGACGATCTCCAGGACCATAGACGAAATCCGGCCGGAGAACCACGACACCAATATCCCGTCTGTGGGAGAGCACGATCCGCTCTGCGGCCACCTTGGAAGCCTCGTAGGCACCCCGGGGGGCATAGGGCGCATCCTCCTCGACGAGGCACCCTGAAAAGCCGCAGACCCCAGGCGTGCTGACGTGGACAAATCGCGACACCCCGGCACGAATG
>CAZIJS010000033.1:0-28328 GCA_964539505.1 uncultured Myxococcales bacterium | reverse complement strand
GATCATGCTCGCCAAGGCCCCCTGGGAACGATTCCAGCGTGCAGCCGATGCAGCCGAGGCTCTCTGCAACCTGGATATCGGGATCACTGCTGTCCCGCTCAGGGTCCCACCACAGCCCAGCGAGGCCCATGCAACCGGACGAGGTTTCGGTGAGGATCCCGATTCGTCACTCACGGAAGACGAACGGCCCACGAGCCCCGAGCTTCCCCGTGAGGACTCTCCAACCGTCTCGGACGTTTCACTACGAAGACAAGACGCTGCTCTCCCCGGGGCCGACAGGCCTGTCGGATCCCTGAAGGGAAATTTTCCCGCCGATTGGCGCTCGGTGGAAACCTCTCGACGAGACCAGGCCGTGACCAGGGCGGGACTGAACCTGTTCGGCCTCAGAGACATTCCCTTGGTGGGCAGGGAAGAAGAACGCAGCCTTCTCTGGAAGACGCTCGACGACGTGATCTCGGGCCAACAGTCTTTCTTCGTGGCCGTGCACGGACCGGCCGGGGTGGGTAAGAGCCGCTTGGTCCGCTGGCTCTGCGAAACAGCCGACGAAATCGGCTGGGCCGAAGTGTTCACGGCTACCCATAGCCCCTTTGCCGGTGGAGCCGACGGAATCGGCGCCATGCTGGCGCGGACCCTGCGATGCCAGGGACTCACGCCCCATGATATGTTTCGTCAGACAAGGCACGTGCTCCAGGCCCTTGGAAGCGCCGAGGACCAAACAGACGAGGACCTCGATTTCCTGGCCATGGCCCTGGCAGAACTCATGGCATCGCAAGCCGGGAGCGGCCGAAAAGAGAGACATCCACCAACGGGCCTGCTCACCAACCAAGACGCTCGCTTTGCCGTGGTCACCGAATTCCTGCGCCGGAAAGCACGCCACCGCCCCGTACTGCTCTGGCTCGACGACGTCCAGTGGGGGCTGGATTCGTTGGGTCTGGCCTCATTTCTCATGAAAAATGCCGGCTCGTCTCCCATTCTCGTGCTGTCGACCTACAGAGACGAAGAACTTCCCGACAGGCCCAGGGAGGCGGCGGCGCTCGAAAAACTCTCCAAACTGAGGCATGCCGTCGATCTTTCCGTCTCCCCCCTGGACGTCTCAGCCCAAAGCGCCCTGATCCGCCGCATGGTCGACCTCGATGAAGACGTCATCGAGGAAATGGTGCAAAGAACAGGAGCCTATCCGCTCTACGCCGTCCAGCTCATCGCTGATTGGCTGGACGGGGGACTGCTCCGGGACAGTGGTCACGGACTCGTCCTGGCCAAGGAAGCCACGACGGGCATCCCAGACGACATCTATGCCATGTGGCACCATCGGATCCAACGGATGGAGGACCGGTTCGGCCGCACAGCACTGAGCGCCATCGAAATCGCAGCCGCCCTGGGAACGGAGGTTCATGCACAGGACTGGGTTCTTGCCTGCAGGCAGTCCGGCGTGCCCATTCCGGAAGGCCTCCAGGACTGGCTCATCGAAACCGGACTGGTGCGGCAGACGGAACGCGGCTGGACATTCATCCACCCAATGTTCAGAGAAAGCCTGGAACGCCATGCCAAGGAAGAAGGGCGATGGCAGGCAGCCCATCTGGCATGTGCACTGGCCCTGGCCCAGCATTACGGTGAGGAGGCATCGGAATGGTCGGGGGACATCGGCCGGCACTTTTTCACGGCCGGCGCAATGGAACGAGCTGTGACGCCCCTGTTGCAAGCTGCAGAGCGTGCCTCATTGAAGGCAGACTTCTCATCGGCCATCGAAGACATCGATCTGGCGGAAACTTGTCTCGATCGGTTGGATTCGGCGCAGCGAAACACTTTCAAGGAACGTGCCGACCTGCTTCGAGCCGAGGTGCTCTTCCGGAAAGGCGATTTCGATCACGCCCAGGAACTGCTCGAAAACATTCTCACAGCGAACGAAATGAAGGGTCCGGTGACCCAGGCGAAGGCACGGCGGGCCAAGGCCCGAATCTTGAGAATGCGGGGCAAACTCCTGGAAGCAAGACAGGCAGCGGAAAATGGCGCAAAGGCCTTCCGGTCCTTGGGAAAGGACTCTGATGCCGCGACCTGCGATGTCATCTTGGCGCGGCTGCATTTCGAGTCCACGGGAAACCACGAAATCGGCCTGAAACTGGCACAATCAGCGGAAGCCCTCTTCCGGAAAAAAGGAGACGAGGCAAACCTGGCCGAAACCCAGTACATCGAGGCCCTGCTCCTGCTTGCCGTGGACAGGCAACGACAAGCCGTCTCCCTGACGAAGGAAGCCAGGATACGATACGGAAGGGTCGGGAACCGATTCGGGGAGGCAGCCTGCGAAAACTTTCTCGGCGAGGTGGCCCGCCAGGGTCATCGCTTCAAAGAGGCCGTAAACCACTATCGCCGGGCAGCCAAAATCCTTCAGTCCATCGGGTCGGACTGGACCCACGTCCAGCGAATCAACATGGCCTTGACCCTGGTCCAAAGTAAACACTATGCTGCGGCACAAAAAATCCTGGAAGGTCTCTTGGACCAGAAATTCGGTATGAAGGCGGCGCTGTCGTGCTATATCGATTATGCGCTCTTGGTCTGCAGCGCCAACAACCGAGATTGGTCGGCATGGGACGAACAGTTCCAGCAGGCCTTCGGGGCTCGTCCTGCAACAGGCCGGGTGGACCGTGACCTGGCGGAATTGGCTCTCCTCGCGGCACGAAAAGCTGCTAAAGCCGGTCATCGAGATCGCGCCAAACGCGCAGTCTCACTGAGCAAGGAGCACTGGAAGGCCCTGGGAGACGAATCGAAAATCCGTGAATGCGAAAACCTTGTGGGCTCATTGTGCGACGATGAATAGGACATGACTCTTTCCAACAAGACCCGAAGCGTACGCCAAGGCGGACTGGACAGCGAAACGCTCCACCCCCCGGTGTTCAAGACAACAGTGGGCCTGGTGGTGGTCACGGCCCTCTTTTTGACCTCGTCTTTCCACACCGCCGCCTCCATCTCGCGATCCAGCTTTCCCGATGCAGCGGATATCTACTACCTCCCCTCATCGAAGACCCTGAAGGCCATGAGCCTGGGCCACCGTGAAGCCTTGGCCGACCTGATCTGGCTCGAAGCCCTTCTCTACTTCGGCGACAAGGTGAAAGGAGATCGTCGTTACGAATATCTCTGGCGCTTTCTCGACACCACTCTGGACCTGGATCCCTTTCACCGGCGCGTCTATCTCTGGGCCGGGGCGGTTTCCATGTACAACCTCAATCGGATCGACAACGAGGCGGTCCGTCGCTCCATCCATTATCTCGAACGGGGACACCAGGCCTTTCCCAAGGACTGGCAAATCCTCTTTTCCCTGGCCAGCAACTACCTCCACGAACTCCACAGCACAGACCCCAAGCAAGAGGCACAATGGCGCCGCATCGGTGCAGACTATCTCTGGAAAGCCGCCGACATCGGCGGGGGACCTTCCTACCTGCATTCCCTGGCAGCCAAGGTCTGGAGCGAACAAGGACGATGGGAGGTGGCCTACCGCCGCCTGCGCGCAGTCTATCTGAGCACCGACAATCCCAAAATCAGGGAAAGTGTCCGACGAAGAATGGTCCAGCTCCTCTTCACGGGATCAGACCAGGTCCTCACCGCCGAACGCATCGCCATCAGGACGATGCTCGCAGGCATCGGCCCCCTCTATCCCGCAACGACATGGTTTCTTGAAGCAGCCCACCAGATCCGGGTCAATTCACGGATTTCGAAACGAGTGGAGCAAACAGCCGCGCATCGCAAGTCGTTTGAAGCCGCATGGAAAAAAGACATGCCCTATGTTCCAGTGGATCTCTATGTCCTGCTCGCCCAGCCCGGGACAGACGGGCCGTCGCCCTGCAGCTCGACCACATCCAGTCCGCGATCCCCGAGCATCCATGCGCAATCCCCTCACCAAGACATGCCGAGCCGGCAGCCCTGAGCGCCGAGCGGCCAACACAGGGCCTGTCTGCGCAGGATATCGCCTTACTGCCATCGACCCATTGGCTCCCTTGTAAAACGGTCCGGCTGCGCAAGGTCCGCCCCTCTACGGAGTGCGTTTTCAGATCTTCTTTTTGCCTACATTTGCCGCCACGAGAAGCGGATCCCAGACAGGAGCGAAGGGAGGCGCATAAGCGAGATCGAGCCGCGAAAGCTGTTCCAAATCCAGCCCGGCGCTCATGGCCGTCACGACGACATCGATGCGCTTGACGGCATCCGGTGAACCCACCAGTTGCCCCCCGAGCACCCGTCCCGTTCCCTTCTCGAACACCAGCGCCACGTGCAAAGGAGTCGCATCGGGATAGTAATGGGCCTTGGACCGGGATTTGATGACCACGACGTCTGCATCGAACCCCGCCCTTTGGGCCTCGAGAAGCGTCAGACCCGCAAGGGCCACGGCCTTGTCAAACACCTTGGTCACGATGGTTCCGTACGCAGGAGGATTCGTCTCTGTCATCTCCTTGCCCACAATCAGTGCGGCGGCATTGGCCCCTGCCACCCTCCCCTGCCTGTTGGCGGACAGAGCCTGGGGGATGAACACCGGCTTGCCGGTGATCCCATGCACCTGTTCGGCACAATCACCCGCTGAGAACAAACCCGGAACCGACGTGGCAGCTCTCTCGTCCACATGGATGGCACCACGCACACCCAGGTCGACGCCGGCCGCCCTGGCCAGGGCGCTGGCGGGCTTCACCCCAACGGAAAGCAAAACGAGCCCCGCCGGGAACGTCTCCGATCCACCATGGACCTCACGCACCCGACCATCAACACCTTCCACACGCTCCAGAGCCGTCTGAAACAGGAGCGTCACTCCATGCGAAGCCAATTCCTCCTCGATCACCCGACTGAGTTCGGGGACCAGCCCGAGAATCGGTCCAGGCGCCATCTCCAGGACCGTGGTCTTGACCCCGCGCAGCGTGAGCGCCTCGGCCATCTCCAGACCCACGAGCCCCGCCCCCACGACCACGCCGGCCTGCGGCGCATGTTGGTCCACGTACTTCCGAACTGCCAGCCCGCTCCCATAACTCCGCAGAACCAAGACGCCTTCGAGGTCAGATCCCGGAACCGGTGGCACGATGGGCTCGGCGCCCGTTGCAATCACGCAGGCATCGTACGAAATGTCATCGGTGAGGCCCGTCTCCGCAATACGGAAACGCACCTTCTTGTCTGCTGGATCGATGGACAAAACCTCGTGGCCAAGTCGGACATCGAGCTTGCGCTTGTTTATGGCATCCTCGATGCGCAATGCAAACAGGTCGTCTGCATCGCGAACCACACCAGATACCATGTAGGGCATGCCACAGGCTGCATACGAGATATACTGATCCTTTTCGAGGACCACCACCTCCATGTCGGGATAACGACGTTTTGCCTGGCTGGCTGCACTCATCCCCGCGGCATCCCCGCCCACCACTACGAGTCGTCCTTTGGACTGCTCTGTCATGTCATCTGCCTCCTGCTCGACCCATCCACTCCGGTTTGAGACCTCCCAGGACCCGATGGTTGCACAGGAACCGTCGAACAGGGGTCCTGGGTGGTCTCGTCCTTCGGCCTCGATACCCTGAGCATGGAGTTTGTTCCAAGGAAGAAAGAGACGCAAGCGATTCCCACGACACGATGTTTGCAACCAAAGACATCCCAGAGTCCTCTCCAAAGTTTGATACAACAATTATTCGATACACCTATAAGAAAAGAAACACCTGGAAGGTATGATACAACGCAAACAGAGGATAGACACAAATAACATAAACTGGATTGACACTATCCGTTATCAATGCTAGGCCCCAAGCGTCTCAGCATAGATTGCATCGCCGAAGGCGACAGAGTTGGATGTTCGAAAGGAGTCTACCATGTCGATGTTTTGCTATCAGTGTCAGGAAACTTTGAAAAATACAGGCTGTAGCGTCAAGGGGGTTTGCGGAAAAGATGAGCCGACATCCAGGCTCCAGGACCTTTTGATCCACACACTCAAAGGCATCGGCCTGCATGCCAGGGCAGCCCGCCAGGCGGGACAAATCGTTCCCAACTCGGTGGGGAGATTCGTGGCAGAGGCGCTGTTTACCACCGTCACCAACGTGGATTTCGACCCGGATCACGTCACCCAAGTCATCCGCGAAGCCCTGGCCGTCCGAGATCGGGTGGCAGCCCTGTATTCCGGCAACCATCCCACCCAGGATGCCGCCACTTGGACCGGGACGCCCGAAACTTTCCTGTCCAAGGCTGCCTCGGTGGGGGTCCTCTCCACGGAAAACGAAGACATCCGCTCGCTGCGGGAACTCCTGGTCTACGGTCTCAAGGGCATGGCTGCCTATGCCGATCATGCAGCGGTTTTGGGCAACGAAGATCAGGAAGTCTATGATTTCATGTTCGATGCCCTGGCCTCCACCACCGACGATCTCACCCAGGACCAGATGGTGGGCATGGTCTTGAAGGCCGGAGAAATGGCCGTCAAAACCATGGCTCTCTTGGATGCTGCCAACACCGCCGCTTATGGCAACCCGGAGATCACCGAGGTCCAACTCGGGGTGCGTGACAAGCCGGCCATCCTCATCTCCGGACACGATCTCAAAGACCTCGAAGAACTCCTGGAGCAAACCAAGGGGACTGGTATCGATGTCTACACTCATGGAGAGATGTTGCCTGCACACTATTACCCGGCCTTCAAAAAATACGACCACCTGGTGGGCAACTACGGCAACGCCTGGTGGCAGCAAGCCAAAGAGTTTGCCGCCTTCAACGGCCCCATCGTCATGACCACCAATTGTCTGGTGCCGGTCCGCGATGCCTACAAAGATCGCCTCTTCACGACGGGACGCGTGTCCTACCCCGGTGCTCGTCATATCCCAGACCGCCCTGCAGGAGGACACAAAGACTTTTCCCAGGTCATCGAACTGGCCAAGACCTGTGCCCCTCCCACCGAGCTCGAAACCGGCAGTCTCACCGGAGGTTTTGCTCACGCCCAGGTGCTGTCCTTGGCGGACAAGATCGTGGACGCCGTCAAGTCCGGTGCCGTCAAACGCTTTGTGGTGATGGCAGGATGTGACGGTCGGCAGAAGAGCAGGTCCTACTTTACTGAAGTGGCCGAACACCTGCCCAAGGACACGATCATCCTGACCGCTGGTTGCGCCAAGTACCGCTACAACAAACTGGACCTGGGAGACATCGGAGGTATACCAAGGGTCCTGGATGCTGGACAGTGCAACGATTCCTACTCGCTGGCCGTCACGGCGCTCAAGCTCAAGGAGGTCTTCGGCCTCGACGACATCAACGAACTGCCCATCTCCTTCGACATTGCCTGGTATGAACAAAAAGCGGTCACCGTGTTGCTGGCGCTCCTGCATCTGGGCGTCAAAGGCATCCGGCTCGGGCCCACGCTCCCGGCATTTTTGTCCCCGAACGTTGCGAAGGTCCTGGTGGAAAACTTCGACATCAAGCCTGTCGGCAACGTGGAAACGGACGTTGCAGCCATGATGCAAGGCGCCTAGCATCTGCCAACCGGTAGCATTTCTCGCGTTTTCTCTCACTTCGGACGCAGCCCTCGGGCGATCCCGCGCAATCGACACCATCCAGGTGCCGACACAGCAGACCGGATAGAGAAAAAATCGGACAACCCCGTCGTTGCGTTTTGTGTCAGATAGGGCAAAATGCCTCTGCCACGCAACGATCCGGAGGAAATGGAAATGCATGTGATCATCGGCCTGATCCTGGGCGTGACAGCGTCACTGGGCGGCGTCCTGTGGTGGAGGCATATTCTGCGGCAACGCAGGACCCAGGAGTCTCGCACCGAGGCGACCAAGATCGAGAGGGCGGCCCACAAACAGGCGGAGCAGATTGAGCGCGATTCTGAAATCGCGGTCCGAAGAGAAGACCTCATCCTGCGCCAAAATGCAGAACAGGACTTCGACCAACTCGAAACGGAAATTGCCAGGAAACAGCTCGAGATCGCAGACGTGGAAGAACGGGTGGCGATCTACGAACAGGAAGTGGCCGAGAAAGTGGCGGCCTACCGGCGGCGATTCCAGGCCGCGGAACGGACCAAGCAGGTCAACAGGAAAAAACGAAAGGAAGCCCAGGCACTCCATCGAAAGGCCATGGTGCTCCTGGAAGAGCGTGCGGGCACGGACCGTGAACAAATCACGGCAAAGATGGCTGAGGGGCTGGTGGCGGGCTTCAAGGCATCCTGGGCCGACAAGCTCAGAAACCTGGACAGCGACCTGGCCCCAGACATCGAAAAGCTGGCCAAACGCATCGTGGGTGTGAGCATCGGTCGGTACCTTGCCCTGCCGGCACTGCCGAGGACCAACAGCACCTTGTCTCTGTCCGAGATGGACGCCAAGTGGGCCATGGAAGACGGAGCCGGCGTTCTCGCAGAGTTGGAACAGACGTCCCAAGCCGGCCTGACTCTCTCCCTGGAAGACAGAACTATCAAAGTAGACTCTTCGGACGGGGTGCTCCGTGAACTCGTCCGGCGGGTCCTGGAAGTGATCCTGGCCAAATCCCCAACGCGACGATCCGCGGGAGATGTTCGCTCAGTCTTCGAAAACAAAAAGCGTGAGATGGATCGCGAGATCCGGAAACTCGGACTCGAAGCATTCAAGGTTCTGGGACAGCCTCCGTCCGGCAACGAAGTCGTCGATCTGGTGGGACGTCTCGCTTTCCGCACGAGCTATTCTCAAAACCAGTATCATCACTCCATCGAGGCCGCCACGATCGCCGGACTCATGGCTGCAGAACTGGGCCTCGACGAGGCCGTGGCGCAACGAGGCACACTCCTCCACGATATCGGCAAGGCCCTGACCCACGAGGTCGAAGGGTCGCATGCCCTCATCGGAGCCGAGATAGCTGCCAGGAATGGAGAAGCCGAGCCCGTGGTCAACGCCATTGCCGCCCACCACGACGACGTGGAGCCCACGAGCATCTATGCAGCCCTGGTGGCGGCGGCCGATGCCATCAGCGGCGCCAGGCCCGGTGCCCGTCGTGAACTGCTCGATGCTTACGTGGATCGCATCCAGGACATCGAACGCATGGTTCGTTCCATCAGGGGAGTCTCCCAGGCCTATGCCATGCAGGCAGGTCGGGAATTGCGTATCATGGTGGACGAGAAACGTGTGGACGACGAGCGAGCCGCACAGCTCGCCGCAGAAATTGCGCAGCGCATCTCCAATGAAGTCATCATACCAGGACAGGTCAAGGTCACTGTGATCCGTGAAACCAGTGCCCAAGCCGTTGCCCGCTGAGAAGCCATGGACAATACCGACCGGTTCGCCGCTGCATTGGAGGCACATCTCGGACCCAAGGCCGTTTCCTCCGACCCGGATCGACTCTTTCCCCTTGCACGCGATGAATCCGGGGAGGGTCCCTTCCCACCGGACCTGGTGGTCTACCCCTCCACACCGGACCAGGCCAGGACATGCCTGGCCCTGGCAGCGGATTGGCGCGTTCCCGTCACACCGAGGGGGGCAGGCACCGGCAAGTCCGGGGGCGCCTTGGCACTGCGAGGCGGCGCAGTACTGTCCACCGAGCGACTCAACCGCATCCTGGACATCGACCGGGAAGACATGGTCGCCGTCGTAGAACCCGGTGTGATCACCTCGGTGCTCCAGGATGCCTCGGAAGACCAGGGACTCTTCTTTCCACCCGACCCGTCTAGCCGAGAATCCTGCACCGTGGGCGGAAACGTCGCTGAAAACGCAGGTGGTCCCAGGGCCATGAAATATGGGGTCACCGGCCGATTCGTCCTGGGAGCAGAAGTGGCGCTGGTGGGCGGAGCCAAGATGGAACTGGGGGGTAGAAACATCAAAGATGTCTCCGGCTATGACCTGGTTTCGCTCCTGGTGGGATCGGAAGGCACCCTGGGGCTGATCACCAGGATCCAATTCCGACTCCTGGCCAGACCGGCAACAGTGGGGGCCCTCTGGGCGGCCTTTCCGGATTTCGCTCAGGCTGGCATGGCGGTTCGCAACCTGTTGGCCTCCGGCCTCGAACTGCGATGTCTCGAACTCATGGACGAGGCGAGCCTGGATCTCGGCGTGCAGCCGGAAAGCATCGGCCTTCCGTCAGGAGCGGCAGCGCTCCTGGCTGAACTGGACGGCTGGACCGAGACTGTGGAACCAAGACTCCTGGAGGCGGGACGTCTCTGTGCCGAAAGCGGCGCCACGGACGTCTCGGTGGCCCTGGACGGTTCCGCGCTGCGCAGAATCTGGCAGGGACGGCGTGGGCTGTCGGACACGCTCAAACGGGTCTGTCCCACAAAAATATCAGAAGACGTCACCGTGCCTGTAGGGCGGGTAGGGACCATGATGCAAGAGGCCTGGGCCGTTGCCCGTCGTCATGGATTGGACTGTGCTGTCTACGGCCATGCTGGCGACGGCAATCTCCATGTCAACTTCCTTCCGCCGGACCGCGGGACCCGGGAACAAACCGCTCGAAGCGCCATTCCAGAACTCATGCAGGCGGCCCTGGCCCTGGGTGGCACACTCTCGGGTGAGCACGGCATCGGCCTGTCAAAGAAGGCCTGGATGCACCTGCGCCACGGCCCTGCAGAGCTTTCTGCCATGCGCCGCATCAAGGCACAGTGGGATCCCTTGAATCTCCTCAATCCAGGAAAACTCCTGCCCCCCTCGTAGACCTCTGGTTGGAAACGACTACTTGCCGCCCTGGCGGCAGAGCCTGATGATGAAACGAAGCAGTTGTTCACCGCGGCGTTTGTTCAACGGACCGGAACTGCGCCAACGGAGGCGTCGATTCTTGTCGAGCACGTAGATATTGGACCGTCCGTTGCGAAACCCCCACTTTTTCATCATGATCCCGGTCTCATCACTCAAGATGACCGACCCGGTCTTTTTCATCTCGCTCTTGATGACCCGTCGGATGATCCAGTTGGGCACCGCGGTTTCCTGGTAGTTGGCGATCCCGATGGACCGAAAACACTTCTGCGGAATGATGTTTTTGTCCCACATGCGCTTCATTTTTTTCTTAAGCCAACGGTTCTGCTCTTTCGAGTTCTTTCCTTCGTACCAGACAGCCACCACTGGTTCCCGGAAACTCTTGAGCGTCTTCCAATGCCCCATTGCGTCCTTGAGTCGAAACGCGGGAAGTTTCCCGCCAATCCGAACCCTGGGCCCGGCCCATGCCAGGGATGCCACAGCCATGATCAGGACCACGATCGAGGTGTCGCGCAGTTTCATGAATCGACCTCCTGTCGGTGTGAGTCCGTCCGGCCCCATGCCCGTTTGTCTGGGGCCCTACGATTTTTCTCCGGTCGAATGTTCGACGACCGAGTGTACGGAATCATTCTC
The DNA here is from genome assembly GCA_964539505.1 of uncultured Myxococcales bacterium. Taxonomy (GTDB): domain Bacteria; phylum Myxococcota_A; class Polyangia; order HGW-17; family SLPX01; genus CAZIJS01. The sequence goes on along the minus strand of CAZIJS010000033.1, from coordinate 17,055 downwards.
CTCTCGGCAAGCAGTTGCTTCCATCGACGAGGCATGACCACGCCTCGCACCCCACGTCCCAGTCGGCCGGGTCCCGCAGCCCCGCCCCCTTGCCATTCATGCCCCGATCGGCTGGAACATGAGCCGCTTGCATGGCAACTCTACCTGCCACTTTCTGGCAGTTCCTGAAAACATCTCTCGGTCAACCCACCAACCGCTTCGTCGGGACCATCGGAACTGCACAAAAGAGCCTCATGTATTGTCAAGTAATTTCCAAGGGTTGGCGCCTCTTTCAACCATCGTGCCCTTGGTGTTGCCTCTCTTTTCCCGTCATGACACAGTCGGCATGAAGCTTGCTTATTTTCAAAACGTATATTCAAATCATAAAACCAATTCGAGTCCCTGCCCTGGGACCGAAACGAGACAGAGGAGGCAGCAATGCGACGATGGACCTGGACCCTGTGCCTGGCGGCCTTGACCACCTGGTCGGCAGCAGCCTGCAACCAGACTGCGAATGGAGAGGACGAAAACTTCATCGTACCGCCTGGAAAAGCCGATGACTTCTATTCCATGTCCGCCCAGGAGTACGTGGTGGAGGGAACATCCCAGGTGACGCTGGAGTCACGTTACGCCGACTCGGACGAAGACACGAAGATGGCGCGGGTCAAAGAACTCATTGGATACAAACACATCGTCATCGAATGGTTCCTCAACCAGTATCTCATCGACAAGTCGGAACACGACTCGAACAAGGACTACGGCGGATTCAAGGCCATCGTGAAAGCGGGGGCCTATGAAGACCTCGATATCCAGAAGGTCGATGAGCTGACCTACTCCTTCAAGTTCCAGACCCTCGTGGGAGGCGCCCATGACCTGCTTGATTCACTCCCGGCCCAGGACATGGGAGACGGCAAGAAGCGCTTTACTTTGACCATGGGACGCATCTCCAATTCGGAAATGGACGACCTGGAAACCAACTTCGCCTGGTACCGCGACGCTCCTTGGAGTGACTTCGATCCATCCAAACTGAGCCCCGAACAGCTCGAAACCATCGAACTGCTCATCTGGCCCGAAACCAGGTCTACAGACGCATGGATCGACTACAACAGTCTCTACGCCGATGGTGTGGTCACCATCTCGGTCTACTTCGGATGGGACTACCACGACGAATACCACCTCAAGCACTCCAAGGAGGTCTACAACTGGCTCGTAGACAGGCTCCACTTCCAGTCCCCGGTGGCATCCTACGACGAATACACCAGGACCTCGGGCCCACTGACCAAGACCTTCGAGGCCAATGGGAAGCAGATCCAGGCGAAGGTCTGGCTCCATTGGGGAAAACCGGGAACAGACACTGATCCCGACACGAACCAAGGGGGACGAACCCTGGAAAACGACATGCGCGAAGACCTCGAGACCAAAGAAGTCATCATCTACTCCGGTCACTCCGGCTTCATGTACGGGTTTGCACTGGCCAACTGGCGCAAGACCTACGAAGGCGACCTGGACGACTCCGAGATTCCCGACCTGGACATGCCCTCGGACACCTACCAGATCGTGGTGGCGGAAGGCTGCGACACCTATGCATTGGGAGAAGCCTTCTGGCACAACCCGAACAAGGCCGGCCATCACAACCTCGACGTGATCACCACCACGAGTTTTTCCAATGCCACGTCTCCTGGCATCGTCGAAGACATGATCACGGCAATCGTCCCCCAATGGGGCAACACGATCGAACCCACCACCTGGGGTGATCTCCTCCAGGACATGGACCAGAACAGTTGGTGGTTCACGACCATGTACGGGGTCCACGGAATCGACGACAACCCGAAGGTGCATCCCTTCGCAGACCTGACCAAACTCTGCCACACGTGCACCAAGACATCCGATTGCGGCGCCCCTGGAAACCAATGCACCAGGCTCAACAGCGACGAAAAGGTCTGCACGGCGTTTTGCACCGACGATTCGGGATGCCCTGACGGGTACAAATGCCTGTCCTCGGCCCGGGCGGATGGCTATATCCACTCAAAGCAATGCGTGCCCTCTTCCCTCTCCTGCGAGCAGTCCGAACCGGAAGGCCCGGCCGTCATCATCAACGAGGTCCTCGCAGATCCCGCTCCCGATCTGGCCGGAGACGCCAACGGCGACGGCCGGCGGTCCTACCGTGACGACGAATTCGTGGAAATCGTCAACATCTCCGACAAGCCGGTAGACCTTACCGGATACACCCTCTCGGACGCCATCCGCGTGCGCTTCACCTTCCCCGAAGGATCCATTCTCCCCGCAAAGGGCGTGGCCCTGGTGTTCGGGGGCGGCGATCCCGACCAGTTCCACGTCCCGGGATCGTCCATGATCGAGGTTGCCACCGAAGGTCTTGCACTCACCAACAGCGGCGACAGCGTCGTCCTGGCAGACCAGTATGGAAACGAGGTCGACCGGATGACTTATGGCTCCGAAGGTGGAAAGAACCGCTCTCTGACCAGGGCCCAGGACGGTGACGCAAACGCCAGTTTCGTCCAGCACCCCGGCACTGGCATGTCTCCCGGAACCAAGCAGGACGGCTCGAACTTCTAAGGCACTTCTGCGGGTCAAAGAATATGCCGACGGACATCGATGTCTCTCCGAAATCCTCGACTGGATAGAAGACGACATCCAAGCCCACGGACTGGCCTGGCTCGGGCCCGATGCCGATCTCACCGCATTCCGAACGCAGGAACTGGCCTGCACCATCAACAGGCTCCGCAGCCTCCAGGCCACTTTCCAAGACGAGACTCACGACCCGTTCTTTTTTCCGATGCTCCGTCATCATCTTCTTGCCTGGGGCAGAGAGACGACCAAACATGGATGCGCGCCGCCACCTGCTGTCGCGACAAGCAGAGGACTACTCGGGCAAGAACGTGTCGAGGAGGTCTTCGACCTGGAGCGGCATCCCGTCGGTGGCAGGGGCGGCGCGTTGCTGGACTTCCTTGATACGCTCACCGAACGTGGGCCGCACCTCCCGATAGATGATGCCCAACGGGAATGCTCCCGCCTCCTCGATGACGTGGAAGGCCTTCTCCCGGTCCGTTGGATCGTGTTCGTCCCCCAGGTAGCGCACCATGCTCTGGAAGTACTCGATCTGTTGCTTGCCACCGTACGTGATACAGGGCGACTTGACGAGCACGAAAGAAAAGCCTGGATGCTTGATGGCTTCCACGAGGATGTTTTTCAAATGTGGGATGTCGGACGAATAGCCCTGGGCAATGAACGATGCCTGTCCTGCAAAAGCCAGAGCCAAGGGACGGACCGGCTCATCGATGTTTCCGTAGGGAGACGATATCGTCCGGTAGTCCAATTCAGTGGTGGGAGACGTCTGCCCCTTGGTCAACCCGTAGATATGGTTGTCCATGACCACGTAGGTCAGGTCCACGTTGCGTCGAGCCGCGTGGGGGAAATGGTTCCCGCCGATGGCGAAACCATCCCCATCACCCCCCACGGCCAGGACGGTGATCTCGGGGCGAGCCACCTTGACACCAGTGGCAATGGGAATGGCCCTACCGTGCACCGTATTGAACGAATAGGTATTGAGATACCCGGGGAGCCGCGAGGAACAGCCGATTCCGGAAATCACGGACACGTTCCATGGTGGCACCTGTATGTCGGCCAGGGCCTTTTGAATCGCGTTCCAGACGCCGAAGTTGCCGCAGCCCGGACACCAGATCGGTTTCAGATGGCTCTTGTAGTCTTTTGGTTGAAACACCATCACACAATCTCCATGAGCTTGTCGTAGAGTTCCGCCATGTCCAGGGGAGTGCCCCCGGGCCGGGCCAGGGAATAGGTCTTGTCCGGGAGATCCAGATAGCTCCTCAAGTAGTGCAGAAACTGCCCGGAATACGACACCTCCGCCACGATGAGCTTTTTGATGGGCGCCAGGAATTCCTTCAACTTGACCTCCGGCATGGGATACAAAATCTGGGGAATCACGGCCTGGACCTTCAAGCCCTGGTCCATCGCCCGAAACACGGTTTCCTTGATGACTCCCTTGGTGGACCCCCAGCCGATGATCCCGATTTCCGCATCCTTGTCGCCGTAGTGCCGGATGAACTGCAATTCCTTGCTGATGTCATCGAACTTCCTGGCCCGCTTCTCACACATGGCCCAGTGAGTTTCCATGACACTAGACGGATCGCCCTTCTCGTCGTGCACGATGCCTGCGGTCGAATACTGCCCACCCTCGATACCGGGCCAGGTCATGGGTGAGACACCGTTGGGAGTGATCTTGAAGCGCTTGTAGTCTTCCAACTCGTCCCTATGGGGCTTGCGCCTCTTGGTGACCGCCGTAAACCCGGACACAGAGAGAAGCCCGTCACGATTCACGGACTCGATGCGCTGGCCCACGAACTGGTCGGAAAGGATCACCACGGGAATCTGGTACTTCTCGGCGATGTAGAATGCCTCCACCGTCACGTCGAAGCAATCTTCCACATCGGAAGGAGCGATGACCACCCGGGGGGCATCTCCGTGTGTCCCGTAGATGGCCTGCTGGAGATCGGCCTGTTCCGTCTTCGTGGGGATTCCGGTGGAAGGTCCAGCCCTCTGCACGTTCACGATCACGCAGGGAATCTCCGCGAGGCAGGCCAGGCCGATTCCTTCGGTCTTGAGCGACATGCCGGGACCGGAGGTGGCGGTCATGGCCTTCTTCCCGGCGAAGGAGGCGCCTATGACCATCCCCATGGCGCTGATTTCGTCTTCCGCCTGGACCACGACGCCGCCGAACTTGGGCATGTGCTTGGCAACGAACTGGAGCACCTCGGTGGCAGGGGTGATGGGGTAGCCGGCAAAGAAACGGCAACCGGCATAGAGGGCCCCGTACCCAATGGCATCATTGCCCGTCATGACGATCTTGGGTTCGGTGGCCTCGTACTCCAACCTGGGAAAGGACTCACCCTTGAGGTTTTCCCTGACCCAGGTCTGCCCCGCCTCGATGATGGCCAGGTTTTTTTCGACCAGGTCGGCACCTTTCTTGGCGAGTTTCTTCTGGACGGCGCGGCGGACCCCGTCGATGGGCAAGTTGCATGCCTCGGCCAAGATCCCCACCATGGCCATATTCTTGGACCTGGCCGTCCCGAGAATCTCGATGGATATGCTACTCGCGGGCACCACGACCCGTCGGTACCCAGCGAGTTCCTCAGGCGGCTCTTTCTTCTCCGCTTCGTCCACGAAAATGACGGCATCATCTTCCAGGTGAATCTCCGTCTTGAATCGTAGGACGTCCCGCCAATTGAACGTGGCAAGCACGTTGAGCTTGTCGCCCTGGCTGAGCACCTGCTCGGTGCTCAAACGGATACGACAGGACGACTCACCACCTCGGATCTGGGGTCCGAAACTCTTGAGCATGAAAGTGTAGAGCCCGTCTCGCGCCGCCGCCTGCACGAACATGTTGCCGGCAGTGAGGACCCCATCGCCTCCACTGCCCACGAGCCCGAACGTCAATTCGTTACCAGCCACGACAACCTCCTCGTCGTCAAGACACAGCCTTAGCACACCGGAAGGCCCGTCCCAGACAAAATGGTACGGTCCGATGATGCCATCGATCCCTCGATGCACATTCTGGAAACAAATCTGAACCCGCCGGGAGGGAAACTCCCCGAGTCACTTCAGGCGGATGAGAATCTGTCGGCGCGGTCTCCACAACCGTCTCGCCGGCCCAGCCGGCGCCTTTGCGAAACGCAACCAGCCAATAAATCTGCAATCAACGTTTCGGACTCATACCATACCGAATCCATCCGTCAACCACGAATCCAGATAGGATTTATCAGGACATCGAGAAAGCCTTTGTCAGGCAAACCGCTCACCACTACCTTGACACTCACCGGAGCGAGGCTTTGCGAGCTGACGAGCATCGTCAGAGACGGCGGTTCGAGACCGGTTCGGCTGCGATGCTGGTGCTGTAAAATGCCCGGATTTCCTCAATGATCGAGCGCGCCTCCGATGCGTCGATGATCACCTTGCGTGGGATGATGCCGAAAATGATCTCTCTCAGCTCGGATGCGCCAAGGGTTGCGATGGTCTCCCCGAGATAGTTTGAGGCAAAATCCATCAAGAATCGACGGGACTGAATTTTGTCGAGGTCCTTTGCCTCGGGCGACGCTGCAAAACGGCGCACCAGCTCTTCTTCGAGGGCCTCGCGAGCCTCTGGATCGACCTCGTCATCCTGCCGGGCAAGGGCGGCAAGGTCGGCGAGAATGTCCTGGGATGCATCGAACTCGACAGGCGCACGCACGTAGGGTGCGCTCAGGGTCACATCGAATTCACCCTGGTAGGTATCCACCGAGACCGTGCCGGATACCGGCTTGCCACCCTTCCACGCCGCGTACAACGCTTTCTCCTCGGCCAGCACGTTGGTGAGGGCGACTGCGATGGCCTCGACCATCGTGACCTCGCTGGCAGTCGGGGGACGCGCAATCAGATCCTCGTCTATCGCCACCAGCCATGGATATGCATTCGCGTCCGCAACCTCCCAGCAGCCGAGGCCACACGTAAGCGCGTCGGGGCATGCGGCCGGCCGTACATCGGCTTCTCCATAGCGCTCTGCAAACTCTCGCTGGCCATCGCCAGCAACTCGCCCGGCTTGGCCACGGTGGAGCCGAGGATCGCTCCTTCGGCGCCCATCCAGAACAGGGTCTCGGGCCGGTACGGTTCTCCCTCACCCGTGACGTAAAAAGACATCAACGCGGTGCCGCTGACCCATTCGATGGTCCGGTGTCCCTGCTAAACGTCAATTAAAAAACATCATCAACGACAATGAAAATTTCCCATCGTGGTTGAGGGGAAGCAGGGTCCCCCGGTGAATCGCACCTGGATGAGCAGGAGGGGGTGAAGGTGACGATCGAGGGGGCGTAGCCCCCCAGGATGCTTAGTCCCAGATCCCCTGTTCTGGATCCGCACCCATCCAGCCTGCCCTCTTTGAAAGATTTCGCCATCGTGGTATCCCTGTCTGCAACGAGCAGCATGCTGGCGGGCCCCAATGCAAAACTCCAGGCACACACTGAAATCATAGGACCATGACGACAGCAGAAAACGAACAGAGACTGAGCTGGGACGAGTATTTTATGGCCATTGCAGAAATGGTGTCAAAGCGATCCACTTGTCCGCGCAAGAGCGTGGGAGCAGTCATCGTCAAGGATCATCAGATACTCTCCACGGGATACAATGGTTCCATCCGCGGTCTTCCCCATTGCACGGAGGTGGGTTGCATGATGGAAAACGGCCATTGCGTGGCCACGATTCATGCAGAAGCCAATGCCCTCATCCAGGCGGCAAGACATGGAGTGGCTGTCGCAGGTGCCGACATCTACGTCACGGCGAGTCCCTGTTGGAACTGCTTCAAGCTCATCGCAAACGCCGGCATCCAGCGTATCGTCTACAAAGAATTCTATCGAGACCGGAGAATATTCGAAGTCATCGACCAACTCGACATCCGTCTCGAACAGTTTCATCCAAGAACGGAGAACGAGTCATGAAACGCATCGTCTCGACCATTCTGATACTCACGACTCCTGGGATGCTGCTCTCCTGTGCAAGGCCGGCGACCACCTCATCGGAAACCAAGGCAAGCCCTATGAGCAGACACAAGGGGCCGGCAACCGGCGCGAAAAGGAACGTATTGTCGGACACAGAGAAAACAGGACAAAAAACAAGGCCGAGCATCCAGCCGGAGTCCCGGCCCGAACCAGCCCCTCCGCTCATGCGCAAGCGCAAACGCCCCACCGAGCCTGCAGGTGGCATCAAGCCCCTGGAAGCGGACTTGGGCACCATGTCATCGGATTCATCGAGCGATCCACTCTCCTTCCGAATCATGGTCATCAAAAATATGCTTCCCTCCTATGTCAGGCGATTTCGAAGGTCTGCCATGCGTCAACTCCGCCAGAGGCATTGCGCCGATCACAATGACGATCCAGACATCATGGTGAAAATCTCGTTTTCGAACCAAGACCGCATCCGAGTGACCGGCACCGAAGGCGAGTTGGCCCGATGCATCAAAGCGTCCTTCCGTTCGATTGCGGCTCCTGCGTTGGAACACCGAGCCGCGAAATCACAACCCCTCACGATTCATGTCCGATTCGTCCGACGTTGAGCCGATTCCAGTATTTCGCCACGAGTCAGGCAGCCCACAGGACCAGCAACTCAGCAATAGAACGATGGTTTCCTCTGAGCTCACCGACGGCTCGGTGCAGGACTCCTGCTCGATGCATGGTTCTTTCTGCCCGGCCTGACAGGGCTTTTCTCCCCCATGCCCGCCCCAGGGGGCGCTGTCACGGATGAGGACCCCATGGATGGAGATCCCATGGATGGCGCCATCCCTCCGCCCTGCACTGGTCGCGGAGGCGGGACTGAAAAGGTGAACACGTAGTAGAGCCCCACCAGCACGAGCACACCAAGGACAATCCGCATGGCCCAGACAAACGTGGGACTGACGAGCTGATGCCGCTGCCTCGGGACCAGGGCCTCGAACTGGACCATCGTTGCTATCCGCTCCACCTGCCTTGCAGCAACGCGATCTTCTTCGTGCTCGGCCGCCCGGGCCCGATAGTAGGCCGCCGCCAGATCCAGGCGTCCCAGGTCATGCGCGGTGTCCAAGAAACGCTCATGGGCGGCCTCATCCTCGTATGAGTCCAGGAGTTCCTCCCAGGCAGCCTCCAGAGCGGGCACCAACTCCAGACCAGCCGCTGGATTCCACCTCTCGAAAACCAATCCGCAGCGCGGACAATCCGGTCGGTCCGTCCTCGGCGCCCCGCACTTGGGACAACGAGTCGTCCCACCGGCAGCATCTTTTTCCTTTCCGGCCTCGGACTGCGTCTCTTCAGCGGACTCGGAAACCTGCTGTCCGCAAGCCCCACAGGTCCAGGAGAGACCCTCGGGACCAGATTGGACATCCTTGGCCTCGGCAAGCTTTCCACAAACGGGACAGAGGACCTTCATGCCGTCTTCTCACAATCCCACCATGGGCACCGGCGTAAAAATGAGAACAAAGAGCAGGCCCACCACCAAGGCCACCATGCGCCGCCCCTTGGAGAGCGGCTCATCCCCCACCGGGGGATGGTACCGTCCCTCCCCCATCTTCTTGAGGCCGGAGAGCAGTGCCGGCCACAGAAGCCAGGGAAACCCCGCGAAAAAGCCCGACATGGCCGCATCCTTCCATGTCACCAGGGGCCAAAGGCGCCAGGCGGGCTCGAGCAACAGTGGATCCGTGGGGGCCACCTGATGCAGGTTGTCATAGGTGACGTACGCCATGACCAGGACGGCCACCAGGGGCAAAGAACGATGCAGGATGCGACAGAATCTCTCGTATCCGTCGCCGAAATACGCAAACGCTACGTGACCGCCGTCCAATTGCCCCACGGGGATCAAGTTGATCATCGTTACCAGGAAACCGATCCAGCCCGCAAGTGCCGTAGGCGTGAGAAACACGTCCCACCCTCCCATGGGAAGCCAGCGCCCGGTGATCACCCGCTTCATCGCAAAGTAGAGAATCGAGTTTCCTTCACTGGCCATGCCGCTCCCAGGAGGAATGGGCCCCACGGATGACTGGGACAGGCCCACCGCCAGGACCACCACCGCCACGATGAAACCGGCCAGCGGGCCGGAAGCCCCCACATCCACCAGCGCGTTGCGTGATTCGATGCGGTCCTTCATGGAAATGACCGCCCCGAGAGTCCCCAACCCAAAAGGAAAAGGAATGAAATATGGCAAGGACACGGCGATACGGTGCCGTCTGGCAGCGATGTAGTGACCCATCTCATGGGTGAGCAAAATGGCCATGAGCGGTCCGGAATAGGCAAGTCCCTTCCACCAGTCCGCCCAACCGGTACCGGCATAGAGGGCTCCCCAAAACGTGGTGGTCACGCAAGTGGCCAGGAAAAGCACCAGGTGGACCCAGAGTGGACTGCCAGCCCGCCGCTCCGGTACGGCTTCCGGCGCGGATACTTCCAGGGCAGCGCCGTGGTTTCTTGGTTCATTGGGAAACGAATCACTCAACGGCTCCCTCCTGACAGCAGGGAACGATACCGGTGGGAAGCAGGCGAATTTTTCTCCGTCAGCGTCTGAGCAAAGCGTTCCAGGAGTGCAACCTGGTCTGGGGCCAAGTCCCTGGGCAGTTCCAGTTCGAGTTCCACGAGTTGGTCCCCGACACCTCTTTCGTCTGGAACACCCCGACCCTTGATACGAATGATCTGTCCGGCGCTCATTCCCGGTGTGATGTCGATGTCCATGCCTCCCCTGACCGTGGGAACCCGCAACTTCGTTCCCAGGATGGCCTCGGTCACCGGAAGCGGCACGCGACAGACCACGTCTCGTCCCCGCCGGCGAAGCAACGGATGCTCCCGCACCCGAATCACCACCTCCAGGTCACCGCGCTCTCCTCCTCTCGCCCCCGGCCCCCCCTGTCCCTTGACGACCCTGACAGCCCCATCTACGGTGCCAGGAGGGATCGTGATGGTCAACTCCCGTTCCGCAGTCACCATCCCCGTCCCTCGGCATCGCTCGCAGGGCTCACGCACGATCCGCCCGCTGCCGGAACAATGGGTGCATTCCCGGGTGAGGCCCAAAATCGCCGGTCCTGCTGCGACCCGGCCTCTCCCGGAACAAGACCGGCAAATCTCCACAGCACCCTGCCGGCTCGCATCGCCGCCAATGCCATGGCACAGGGGACACACGATGGGGGCATCGAACCGGACGGTTTTCTTCGTCCCACAGACCGCCTCGGAGAAATCGACCAGAACCGACACCGTGACGTCTCGCCCCCTCTTCCGATTTTCTGAACGCGCCGCCAACTCATCCAGGAACTCGGTCACCACGGTGCGAACCGTCTTCGCCGCCCCGCTCCTGCTCTCGGTCCGGCCCGGTTTCTCGACAGGCCCGCCATGTCGATCGTAGGCAGCCTTGCGTCTGGGATCCGACAAGAGCTCATAGGCAGCCACCACATTCCGGAGATGCTCTGCCGCCTGGGCATCGTCTGGATTGCGGTCCGGATGAAAACGAATCACAAGCTCGTGATAGGCTTTGCGGATTGCCGCCTGATCGGCGTCACGTCCTATTCCGAGCACCTGATATGGATCACGCCGAATCACTGCCGTCCAGACCTCACGCCTCCCTGGGCCCCAGGTCACCATCGTCTCCCACCATGTCCGTGGCCTGTTCGTAGATGACCTCGTAGATTCGATGGGCCGACCCCTCCAATCGCTCGATGGCTTCTTCGATCTCCGAAAGACTGGCGTCCTCTCGGTCGAGTTGGTGCTTACACCAACGCAAATCCTCTTCCAATGCCGCCTGCTCTGATTCTCCCAACATCCCGAGGTACTCTCCAATGGCTCGCTCAGTCGTGTAGACGAGGGTCTCGGCACGATTCTTCGCATCGGCCATGGCGCGACGCTGCCGGTCATCTTCGGCGTACTGCTCCGCCTCTTTCTGTATTCTGGCGATATCTTCCTCGGTGAGCCCCGAGGTGGGCATGACCCGAACACTCTGGGACTTTCCCGTGGCAAGATCCTTGGCGCTGACGTCCAGGATGCCGTTCGCGTCAATCGAGAATGAGACCTCGATCTGCGGTACTCCGCGGGGAGCGGGGGGAATCCCGAGAAGCTGGAAATGGGCGAGACTCTTGTTGTCGTCCGCCATGTCACGCTCACCCTGGAGGACGTGGATGTTCACGAGGGGCTGGTTGTCCACCGCCGTGGAAAACACTTCTTTTTTTCTCGTGGGAATGGGTGTGTTGCGAGGAATAATCTTCGTAAACACGCCGCCTGCCGTCTCCACGCCGAGGCTCAGGGGCGTCACGTCCAGGAGCAGGACATCGTCGATGTTGCCCTCCAGGACAGACCCCTGGATGGCGGCACCCATGGCCACCACTTCATCGGGATTGACGCCCTTGTGGGGTTTGCGACCAAAGAATTCCTCCACCTTGCGCTGAACCAAGGGCATGCGCGTCTGCCCTCCCACCAGGATGACTTCATCGACCTGCGATGCCTTCATGCCAGCGTCTCGCAGAGCCTGGGCACAGGGTTCGAGGGTCTTGGCGACCAGATCGCTGACGAGACCTTCCAACTGCCGACGACTCAGGGTCGTGACCAGGTGTTTCGGGCCGGACTCGTCTGCTGCGAGGAACGGAAGATTGATGTCGGTCTCCGTGGCCACCGACAATTCGCACTTGGCCTTCTCCGCCGCCTCCTTGAGCCGCTGGAGCGCCATGCGATCCCCAAGGATATCGATGCCTTGCTCCTCCTTGAACTGCTCGGCGAGACGAAAAATGATGGCCTGGTCGAAATCCTCTCCACCCAGGTGCGTGTCTCCGTTCGTGGACTTGACCTGAAACGTTCCCCCGGAAAGCTCCAAAATGGAGATATCGAAGGTGCCGCCACCCAGGTCATACACCGCGATGACATGGGACCTTTCCTTCTTGTCGAGCCCATAGGCCAGTGAGGCAGCAGTCGGCTCGTTGATGATGCGCCGCACGTTCAAGCCCGCAATCTCACCGGCAACCTTGGTGGCCTGGCGCTGCGAATCATCGAAATAAGCGGGCACCGTGATCACGGCATCGGTGACTTCCTCCCCGAGGAAGTCTTCAGCCACTCCCTTGAGATACCTCAGGATGATCGCTGAAATCTCTGGTGGACTGAAGCGCTTGCCTCGCACTTCGAGCCAGACGTCCCCGTTGTCCGCTTCCACCAGGCGGTAGGGACAGGTTTCTTGGATCCTCTGTACTTCAGAATCATCGAGCTTGCGGCCCATGAGCCGCTTGACCGCAAAAATCGTGTTTTCTGGATTCGTGATGGCCTGGCGCTTTGCAATGTGGCCCACGAGCCGCTCACCCGATTGGGCGAAAGCCACCATGGAGGGGGTGGTTCTCGACCCCTCGGTGTTCGCAATGACGGTGGGCTGATCTCCGTCCATCACGGAGACACAGGAATTGGTGGTCCCGAGATCGATGCCAATGATGCGACCCATCCTGCTGTTTCCTTTCCCTGCGGACCCTAGACCGATGAATCTTCACTTGCCTGGGAGGCTTGCGCCCCTGGCGCCTCCGGGCCAGCGTCACCATCCCCATCTCCCTTCGCCCCGCCCTCTTCCACGATGTCCGTCACCGCGTCTGCGTGCGTTTCGTCATCCTGGTCTTCCTGGGGCCCTTGGCTTTCCGGCAGGGCCTCCTCAGAAGATGCATCCACCTGGCTGTCGGCTGCCGGTGCAGAAGACACCACGACCATGGACGGCCGTAGGAGCCGATCTCCGATTTGATATCCCCTCTGCCACTCCTTGATGACGGTCCCCGGAGGCACGTCGGACGAAGCTTCTTGCTGCATGGCTTCGTGAATCGCCGGATCGAAGGGCTGGCCCAGGGCCTCGATGGGGCTGACGCCCAACTTGGCAAGAATGCCGGCGAACTGCTTCACCACCAGTTCCACTCCCTCGGCCAACGATGCGCCGTCGCCGTTTCCTTGCGCATGCTCCAACGCCAATGTCAAACTGTCCATCACCGGCAAAACCTCGACCAGGACCTTCTCGCCGGCTCGGGCCTCGGCCTCGGGTAATTGCCGCTGCATCCGCTTGCGGTAGTTTTCGAAGTCGGCGGCCACCCGCAACATCTGGTTTTTCGTCTTGTCCAGTTCCCGGGTCAGCTCCTCGATACGATGTTCCAGGTCCGAGACCAGCCGCTCCCAATCCGGCCCTCCGAGACGATCCTCACTGTTCGCATCAACCGCGCCGTTCATTTCGTCTGCGCCGCCCGCATCATCCGCGCCGCTCGCCTCGTCTGCGCCGCCCGCATCACCTGCGCCGTTCATTTCGTCTGCGCCAGTCACAACCGCCCCAGTCTCTGCCTCCGTACCACCTTCCCGCATCGCCTCTGGAGCATCATCACCTTCACCATCGAGCCCCAGGTCGATTTCCACTTCTCCTGACTCGTCGTCCACTGCAGATGGTGTCCGGGAAAGCGACGGGGCGCCTTCAGGTTCCCCGATGCTCCCCGCTTCGACTTCACGGGTTTCGAGACGGTCACCTTCTGTTCTCGCTCCATCGGAGGATGCGCCTCTTGCCGAGGATGCATCCTCGGAGCCCTGTTCCAATGTGGATTCTCCCGCCGGACTGATCCCCCCATCATCCTGCTGTTCCAGATCTCGATCCTCTCCGTTGACGCTCATCGAATCCTCCGTACGATCCGCAGCAAACAGCGACATAGAAACGACCCCGGAATTTCCGGTGCACCAATGGGCCGCCGATTCCTCCGATCCCTCATCCTACCCGGCCGCCACCCTCATCCCACAGGACACATCCAAAGAAGACTCGGCAGCCCTCAGTCAACTACCTTGGCGCAGGCGGGCCGTCTCGATCGAAAAGTTCAATTCCTGTAACATCTTCCATGTCCAGCCGCAAGCCTCCTCGACTGAAAAGGCCCCTTCGACTAAATGAGTTTGGGGCACATCCTTGGACAAGCTTTCCAACCAAGCGCATTACTCCTCCCCGCCGCCTTGATCGAACAAGGTGGGCTGCGGCTCTGTCTGCCGGCTGTCTTTTTCATAGGGTATCCCCAAATGGCGATAAGCCAACTCAGAGGCAACCCGCCCCCGGGGCGTCCGGTGGAGGAAGCCCTGCTGAATGAGGAACGGCTCGACCACCTCTTCGAGAGTGTGTCGCTCCTCGCCCACGGCCGCGGCCAGGGAGTCGATGCCCACGGGACCACCGGCAAAGCGTTCCACCACCACTCGGAGGAGTCGGCGGTCCATGGCATCCAGTCCCATCTCGTCCACCTCGAGACGGTCCAGTGCGTAGCCGGCCAAACCACGATCCACCGTGCCGGTCCCACGCACCACGGCAAAGTCCCATACTCTCCTGAGGAGGCGATTCGCAATTCTCGGCGTACCCCTGGCCCGCGCGCCTATCTCCCGGGCCCCGTCGTCGTCTACTCGAATCCCAAGACGGCCCGCGGACCGCCGCACGATTTCAGAGAGGTCCTCGGGCGAGTAGTAGTCGAGCCTGCAAACCACCCCGAACCGGTCCCGCAGCGGCGAGGTGAGCAGTCCGGTCCTGGTGGTGGCACCAATGAGCGTGAACTTGGGCAAAGGAAGCGTTACGGCCCGCGAATGGGGACCATCGCCAATGAGCACTTCGAGCCGGTAATCTTCCATGGCAGGATAGAGCGTCTCTTCCACCACCGGCATGAGGCGATGAATCTCATCGATGAAGAGCACGTCTCCCTGGGCAAGGTTCGTGAGGAGACCAGCCAGGACGCCTTTATGGTCCACCGCAGGACCGGACGTCACGTGGATCCCCACAGACATCTCCTGCGCAATGATATGGGCAAGAGTCGTCTTTCCCAAGCCCGGTGGGCCGCAGAACAACACGTGGTCCAGGACATCGCCCCGCCTGCGGGCCGATTCCACGAACACCTTGAGATTCTCGACGACCTGGTCCTGGCCCACATAATCGGCAAACGTCTTGGGACGGAGCCGATTTTCGATCTCCCTCTCTCCACTCAAGGTTTCAGGAGCCAACTCCGCAGTACCAGACGGCGACGTCCCTTCCCTGGGCACCGTATCGGCGCGCCCGGGCTGTTCCTCGTGTCGTTTCCTCGCCATCCAGATTCCTCCTCACCCATGAGCCCGGCATTCGGCCGCCACTTCGCACGGGGCGGCTGTCTTTCTCACGAAGTCACCCTGCACTTCGCGCCAGGAGCCTCAATGCTTCCACGAGCAACTGTTCCACCTCGGCCACGGCCGCCCTCGCTTCCAACTCGGCCACGACCCAGGCGAGATCGCGCTGGCGATAGCCCATGTTCACCAGGGCCGACTCCACCGCAGCCAGTCGATCGGACACCTGACCGGCGTCTGAGGACTCTGCTTCGACTCCCGGATGCTCCGATCCTCGGCCTGCAGTGCTTCGATACATCTTCAAGTGATCTTTGAGTTCCATGGCCAGGCGCTTTGCCGTCTTTTTTCCCACGCCTGGAATCTGCGTCAACAAGGCGATGTTCTCATCGTATACCGCGGCAGCGAGCCTGGCTGGTTCCAACTGGGAGAGTGCCGCCAAGGCCAGCTTGGGCCCAACGCCCGAAACCGAGATGAGACGCCGGAACACGTCCCGTTCCTCCTCGCTCAGAAAGCCGTACAGTTCGATGCCCCGCTCGTGATATTGCGTATGGACGTGCAGCACCACGGCACCGCCCTCCGGCGGCGTCTCCGACAAGAGCCTGTCTGGTACGGACACTTCATAGCCCACGCCTGCCGTGTCCACCACCAGCCGACCAGTTCGCTTCATCACCAAGGTACCAGCCAACCTGGCAATCATGGCACACCTCCCGGCATTGGTCGCCCAGCCGCAGCATGGGCCTCTGCGTCGCGCCAAGCCCCGGCCGTGGCGTGGCAGAGGGCCAATGCCAACGCGTCCGAGGCATCCGGTGCCGGCGGCAGATCCAGTTGACAGAGGGCGGTCACCATTCGTTGAACCTGTTCTTTCGTCGCAGCGCCGCGTCCAGTGACTGTTTTCTTCACGAATGCCGGGGCATACGACACGAGCTCGACGGCGGCCTCCGCCACCACGAGAAGCGCCACCCCTCTTGCCTGGCCGAGCATGAGTGCAGAGCGGGCGTTTTTCTTCGCAAACACATCCTCTATGGCCGCCACGGCCGGAGAAAATTCCTCGATGACCTCCCTGAGCCCCGCGGCGATTTCCACCAACCGTTCATGGATGGGAGCCCTGCGCTCGGCCTGGATGACACCGCACTCGACATACCGATAGCGCCCGGGCCCCAGAACCTCCACCACACCGTACCCCGTCACCCTGGAACCAGGGTCGATGCCGAGCACTCGATAGGGATCCATGGGCCACCCCCAATCACAGACGGTCCGCGGCCCCCGACCCTGCCCTCACTGTCCGAGTCGCTCCAGGACAGAGTCGTCGATGTCGAAGTCTGCGTACACGTTCTGAACGTCGTCGTGGTCGTCGAGCTTCTGATACAACTTGAGCATCTGCTCGGCGTCCTTGCCCGTTATCGGGATGGTGTTGAGAGGCAGGAACGCAATTTGAGCATCGTCGGGCTTGGCGAGACCT
>CAZIJS010000032.1:0-29584 GCA_964539505.1 uncultured Myxococcales bacterium | reverse complement strand
ACCACCTTGGGAGCCTGAGGGTGTCTCTGGACGGGAGGGGGGCGGTGAAGCAGACCGTCAGCCCGCTCCCGTTCGGGGGGGAAGAAGCCAAGACCGGCGACGACCGCGAGCCCTATGTTTTCACCGGGAAGGAGAGAGAGCAAGAATGGGGCCTGGTGTATTTCGGCGCCCGGTGGCTCAACCCGGCTCTGGGGCGCTGGATGAGCGTGGATCCCGAGGCGCTCAGTGGGGGAGAGGCCGCGTATGGGTATGTGGAGAACGATCCGCTGGCTCGGGTCGATCCAGACGGGATGGACGACATTGTGGTGGTGACAGTAGTACCGAGGCCGAAGAGCCTAAATGCTGCGGTATGGCGGCGCACCGTCGCAGCTTATAGGCGGTCCAGGGAAGAAAATAGGCGACACGGGCGTAGGGTTCATTTCGTCTCGGCAAGGGACAATGCAGAGCTTCAGAGGAAGATGCGACGGGTGAATGTGGACATCGTCGAGCACGGAAACCGGAAAATAGAACGGGTGATCCTGCTGGGACACGGGAGCGACAAAGGCTTCTGGTTGCAGAGCAACCAGCGAGAGTCCGCGCCGAGAGTGGTACTTCGGCCTCGACGCAGGTCACGGGGTCGGCGTCAGAGACGCGGTGGAGGAAATCATCGGGGGCGTCGACAGCAGCCGGATAGTTCGAATGCGGAGATTTATGTGGTTGCATGTTGGGTATTCCCATCGGCGACCGGCGCGACGTTGAGCCCTGGCCAGGAGCATTCTGAGCGGCGGTCGGCTCTGGCTGCGCGCCAGATAGCCGGCAGAGGCGACGCACCGATCCATCAATATATACGATACAAGGCTGCGGGCGCTAGGGGCGCAACAGTGTACTACGAGCCAGATGGTATTCCTGATGGAACGATCGGAGGTGATGCTGGGGACACACGTACAGATCTGCTCGGCCTTCCGGCGGGTGTGCCGTTGAATGTTCTGGTGCAGAGGCACAAGGCTCCGGGCGCAAACACGCCAGAGGCGAATCAGGGATGGGTAGAGAGGGTGAGACGATGAGCTGTTACCGACATTGGACGTGTGTGGCCTGTGGGCGTTTGGGGTTTCGGTGCCCAGGTCCGGGTGCCCAGGCGGGCGTCGCAACCAGGGGATGGTTCGTAGGGTTCGAGTCAGGCCTGTTGCTACTGATTCTCGCAGTGATCTACGGAAGTTCGTGTGGGGAAGGAGGCAGGACTGTCAAGTACGGCGCGTCTGTTGGACGCGGACCGGAGGGACCGCGCTTGTCTAGGCAGCACTGGAGGAATCTGGCAAGAAAGGGCAGCGCAGGTGTCACTGGCAGGCCCATGCTGCTGTGGCTTGTTCGCACACCCTGGACCCTAGGGGGGATACAGCGGGCGACTGGGGCGAGCTGGGATTGGATAGAGGGTCAGGCTGCTTCCGGTTTTCCAGTCGGACAGGGATTGGCTCTCCTGAAGGAAAAGGGAGATGCATGTCGTGTGGAGTTGGCCTGGCCGAGAAGTGTCCAGGCGAGGACTTCTGGGCATGGACGGTTCCTGGGCGTGATTTTGAGGAAACCAACTTCATGGCGGTGTGGTGACTATGGGCTTGGAGTGAAGTGTGTGACGGCGGCGAGGCGGCTCGCGCGAAGGCACGGATCTAGGAGGGTCGTCCTGGTGATACGGGGCGCACTTGGGTCTTGGGATGGCATACAACCGTGGGAGGACGTCCGGGAAGTGTGGGCGGCGTCTGGTGGGCACTTGACATGTCCTCCACCAATCGCGCCACTGACCTCGGAGAAGGTAGGCGAGCTGTTGGCGGTTGTCCCCCGGGTCGAGGTAGCCACCTTGTCGGTGGAGAGGCTCGACGCTGCCCTGGTGCGGGCCCTCAGGGGTATCTCTGGTCTGCGCAGGCTCGTTTTGAGGGTGCATCACCCACCTCGCCGTAGGGTCCTGGATGCGATTCTTCCTCTGGGACACCGTTTGGATGTGCTCGCTGTCGATTTTGGGCTCGCCGACGAGATGCCACGAAGACTCCTGGGGACGTTGATTCGGGTATTTGAGCCAAGGGCGTTGTGGTTGACTGGCAATCTGAAGATGAAGACAGAGGACTTTTACAGGTTGATTCGTCATCAGGGGCTGGAGGAGCTGGTGTTGAGGGGGGATGTTCGGATGGAAGGTCGAGTTCAGCAACGGGGTATACCGCATCGATTGAGAGTGATCGGTTTCCTTCAGAGTTGGCATGTGAGGCCAGGTCGGGGCACTACCCTTGCGGCTGAAGTGCTCGGGAGTGTGCTTGGCGGAGGTGGAAGTCTTGACGCTGTGTTGTTTGCTGGCGGGGAACTGGGGCCGTTCCTGCGAGGGCTGGGGAGCAGGCCGGCAAGGGCAACCCTTCTCGCTGTGAGGTTTAGAGCAAGAACTGCAGGTGCAATGTGCGCTGCTGTAAGGGCGCTGCGGCCCAGCCTTTTGGCGCTGTACGGCCCGTGGAATGAACGGGCATGTTCGTGTCTGAAATCTGCCACCTGGTTGCATGGGCTGTCTTGGGTTGTGAGACGGCTGGCAAAGACCGGGGGCACTCAGTCGACAGCGATTAGGGTCATAGGCGATGTGGCAGGCCTTCTGGACAGAGATGAGCGCGACCTGTGGCAGTGTGTGAAGCCTTGGAAGCTCCAGGTTTGTCGGATACGGGGCAAGAGGTGCATGTGTCGAGACGCACCTACGAGACTAGACACGCTGACACAGATGCTGCAGGTGGCGACTGGTAAGGGAGCATCGAAAGTGCACTGATGTCGGCAGCGTGTCCTGTCTGTGACGTGGACCCCAATTCCTGACCAGTAGTTTGAGTGGAATAGGGAGCCTGCTCGCCGATCGAGAGGAGCAGGAGCGATGACAAAGAAACTGTCGAGACACACCGCAGCGTTTGAGGGTGTCACGTTTTTTGTTTTTCGTCGTTCAAGGCGAAGGGGGCCTTGGATGCGGTGGACGGGCAGGAGATGATCGCCGAGGCCCTTGTCGATCATCAATCGCTACCACACAGCGAATCCCAAATCGGCAAGTTGTTCCAATGTGCCCACGAAATACTGTTGGCTGTACGTTCGGACCTGTCCGGACGAATAGGAAACGGGCCCTTCATGAGCCAACCAGGAATGAAAGTTGATATTGCCGCAGTCGTCGTCACTGGGGTCTGAGCAGTAGGTGGTCTGTTCCAGGTTGATGCTCGTTCCATGGCGCAAGTCGGGCAGGGCGACTCCAATGTCGCGACCTGCGATGTTCCATACGAGCACGGCATAGTCATAGGCCGGTGTGTTGCAGAAGGAATTGGTGCAGGTTGCATCGGGGATGGCGAAGGGATCATAGATGGCAAAGGGACCTTGGTGGGTGGACCCGGATACGAGATAGAGCCGCAGATCATGTTCTCTGGCGATGCGACGGCTCAGGTAAAAGGCCTGTTCCGCGGACCATTCCGGCCAGGATTGATCCCCGCGTGATCGATATCGGTATCGGTTGCGCCAGGCCATGGCGATGCCCTGGTCTGTTTGTACGAGGGAACCGGCAATGTCCAAGGCGCCGTCGTCGAAGAGGTATCCGTTGGAGTCACAGGGGCTGGTGGTGATGGCGGATTCGTGGATATGATCCGAGGGGAGCGGAACGAGGCTCGTGGCGTATATGTTTGGTCCGTCGGAGACCAACGTTGATGCATAGCCCCATTGATAGCCCACGGCGTTTCCTGATGCCTGGTTGAAGACGATGATTCCCACACCCGACGGCCAGTCGGTGACCAGGAAGCTGGTCTGCCATCCTGCGCCGGCTCCACTGCGCGGTTCGAGGACGTCGACGCCCTGGTTGGGATGCTGGTTGTCGATGAGTCGAAACTGCGCTCCAATGCCACCGAATCGAGGATCCACGCCCAGCACGACGGTGACGTCGGATCCGCGAAGAGATGCCTGAACAGTGGGTTGCAGGGCCTCGATGCCCGGAACGTGGCAGGTGAGGTCTGTCTGGAGACTGCTTGGCATGGGCGCGTCGAAATAGACGGGACTGCCGGGCACCGAGGCGTCGCCACTGTCGGCGTCTGCGAGGGGCGCATCTGGCAGGAGGGCATCGGCCTGTCCTGCGTCCAACCAAGGGTTGGTGGCGTCTGGCTGCGATCCGTCCCAGGGTGCTGCATCTGGTGGCGATTGAGATGCGTCCTGCTGAGTCACCTGCCGGTCTCTGCATGCAGCGAGGAGAAGCAGGGAAACGGTTATCGAAAATGTGGTCCAGCGACGCCATGTGACGTCACCCCCCAATGGGGCGGCCCTGGTGGGGGGTGATGGCTGGCGGGATGAGGGAGGCGAGGGGTGCCGCGCTATGGGACTCGATGGCTGGCGGGCTGTGGGGCGCGGCATTTGTCTTGGTGCCAGGCGCGGGCTCTGTGTGGATGCCAGGTGCGGCCTCTGTGTGGATGCGAGGCGCGGTTTGTCCCTGGAGGCTGGGCGTGAGGCATCTGGTGAGGTATCAGGCCGGGTTGGTCCGGTCTGAGTGGCTTCGTTGGAAAGAGAGGGCATGGATTGAACTGTCCTTTGTTGGCTGGGAGCATTCTGCGTTGCTCCAGGCCTGCTGAGTATTCTGTGGCGGTGCCTGGTTCCAGGACAGCAGATATCATACCATTGGACGGATGAAGTGGCACCCTGGGACGACAATCTGGTGGGAAGCTGGGACAGAGGGTTGCGTCGGGAATTGGAGGCGGGAAGAGGAGGAAAGCGGGGGTGAGGAATCGGGAAGATGGGGAGACTCGATGAGGGGGGAAGGAGAGGCCGGCGACGTTGGAAGGGGCGGGAATGCCACGACGAGAGGACGGCAGGGCCGTGCAAGGGGCCGGGGGGGCAGGAAGTCAGTCGGGGTGTTGACAAGGATGGCACTGTCGGCTCCAATCGCCGTGAGCAACCCACTTGGGAGCGGTGCGGGAGACTGGCGGGAAGTATTCGATCCGGTGGCCTGGACGGACAGGTCCTTTGGGACTTGGGTCGAGTCGGTGGGGAAAAGAGGTGTTTTTCGACAGGAGGTGACAGTCATGACGAGTTGGACCGGGATGAGACGTAGAAACCGGATCGCTGGGGGGGACGGGCAGTGGGAGTTGGGGGCAAAGCAGGGACTGTCTGGCGACGAGGTGACAGTCCGGTTCAGGGGGAACGAGGGAGTTGGACCAGAGTACGGCCCGGCCTCGATGACCGGGATCCTGCCCGGGATGCTTTGTGTCCTTGTCCTGGCCGCAGTGGCGCTGTCGCTGGGGGCCTGCCGCAAGTCGCATTCTCGGACGGGAAGCCCGACTCGAGGGACGAAAGATGCACAGAGGACGGCTCCTGCATCGAGGAGCAGTGCCAGGCCTTCCAGGCAGCCGGTGGCGCTGGAAGCAGCGCTGGTACGACAGGTGCCCGGGAACACGGCGCTGCTGGTGGTGCTGGATGCCAGGGCCCCCTGGCGCCTCGCAGGGGCGACCCAACTTCCCGAGGAGTTGCGCGCCATGGTGCGCAGCAGGCTGGGCGGTACCAAGGGCCCTGGGGCGCTGGGCCTGGACCGAAAACAGCCGTTTGCTCTGGCCCTGTCGGTGGCCGGGGCTGTCTCAGACCTGAAATCGTTGACGCGTCTGACGGTCGGTGACTTGTCGAGGCTGAAGGACAAGGCGCTCGTTGCAGTGCGGCTGCGATACATTGCAAAGGTTTCGGACCGAGGTTTGGCAGAGAAGTATCTCGCCGGACTGGTGTCTCTGGGGCAGGCCCCGGGAAAGACAGGTGCCAAGCAGTCCAACGGCTGGTCCTGCCGGTATCGGATGGCTGACGACGAGGCCCTGGTGGGCTGTCTGAAGGGCCATGTGCTGGTGATCGACGAACTCGAGCGGGCTGCCGGGCGTTTCACCGAGGACCAACTCGTGGCGGAGTTGCAGGCTGCAGGGTCTTCGTCGGGTTCTGGGAAGGGTGGAACAGCCCGACCGGGGCACGGGATGTCTGGAACTGGAAAGGGAGGCGGCAGACAGGATGGAAGAGGGCAGGCGGGACGCCGGAAAGGCGGCCAGGGCAAGGACCAGGCAGGGGGCGGAAAGGGTGCGACGGTCCTGGCTGGGACCGACTGGAGGGGCACGTTTGTTCCGGTGGCACAGGCCCGGGCCGACGCCTCGGCGCTGCTGCTGCCCCGGGCCCTGGGGCGCATTGCATTGGTCCATGGCCTGACACAGATCGTCGGAGCACTGAAAGCTGCCAGTCCCGAGGAACGACAGTCCCTGTTGACGGTGGGGATGTCGGTTGCCCGAATTCCCTATGTCCTGGCGCATCTCGACGCGGCCTTCGATCGCTGCGGCATCCTGGTGGATACGCGCAAGCCCGAGATCGTTCTGTCTTGGCACGGCACCAAGGCAGGCGTTACCATGTTCCAACAGGTGTTTGGCGAGGTCAAGGCCGGCACGTATGATTCGCTCGCATCGTTTCGGGCCGGATTCCTGGCTTCGTTGCGCAAGGCCGCCCTGGCGGTCCTGCCGAAGTCTCCGCAATGGGATGCAGGAAGACATCGAAAGGATCTGGAACGTGGTGGCGTCTTTGCCTTGCTCGTCACCCTGGCCTCGCAATGGCCGCGCGTCCTGACCGACGGGGCCATGGTGGAAACATTGGCGCAGTTTCTGGCGCCGGTCTGGGCGGTGATGCAGAGAGCGTTCGGGGTACGGAAGGTGACCGTGGAACGCAAGGGCACAGATGGCTTGCGCCTGCGTATCCACCATTGATGCGTATCCACGTCTGATGGTCCAATGTGTAGGCAATCCTGTCCATCCATCCTGGAGACTGGCTGATTCGCTCCAAGTCGGTCAATCCTGTCCATCCATCCTGGAGATTGGCTGATTGGATCCAAGTCTGGCAAGTCTTCCCGGGTTGAGGGCATAGCGACCGTTTGTTCGGGTTGACAGTGCTTCGTTGCCGGTCGTATGCTCCGCAAGGCTCAAAGGTCTCTGGGGTGGCCCATTATGATGCAATTGTGATGGATGGTGCTCCAGAGCAGGGTCGGGGACGATCCCTCCGGCAGGGCCGGGAGCAGCGGAGGGGTCTCGATGAGATGTGAGGAGGCGTCATGAGGAGGAACTGGGCCGGGGTGCTGGGGCTCTTCGTTGCCGGGCTCGTATCGTTGTCTGGCGAGTCTGTGTCCTGGGCGGCTGGGGCCAGGCTGCGGGTGGCCGTGGTGATCGATGCCTCGGGGAGCATGAAGAAGCAGGACAGAAACCAGCTCTCCAAGGTTGCAGCCAAGCTCTTCGTGGACCTGGCCGGTCCAGAGGACGAGGTGGGGATCGTGGAGTTTGGCACGAGCGCCAGGCTCATCGACAAGACCTTCGTGACAGATGAAAATGCCCGGGCCCGCCTGTTTCGGGCCATCGATGCCGTGGGTCGCTCCCAGGAATGCACGGACTACCGAGCGGGTCTCATCGCGGCCCTGCAGATGTTTCGCAGCAAGCCGGCTCCCGGCGAGAGACGGCTCATCGTGTTTCTCACCGACGGGAGCTACGATCCGGACCGCAGCAACCACCTTTATTACGATTTGGTGCCCGCTGCACTGCGCGGCAAGCTCTATTCAAAGAAGGTGGCGGATTTCTACACCAAGATCAAAGACGACCCGGCGTTCAAACAGCGTGCCTGCCATCCGCGCTACAAGCTGCTCGAACCAGCGGCCAAGGCAGGCTTTCTGGTGGCGTTCCAGGAGTTTTTGAAAAAGCAGCTCGTTCCTTCGGGCGTGCGGGTGTTCGTCATTGGTATGGGCACGGCCCTGACAGGGAACCCCAAGGGCGCCAAGGGCGAGGCCCTGGCCCGGTCCGTGGGGTTGCTGCGACAACTGGCCCAGGCCACTCGGGGCAGGGCGCTCATCGAGCACGACGTGAGCAAGATTCCAGGGTTCTTTGCAGAGATCTTCGCGGCGCTGGTGGGCGCACCAGTGGAGAGTCTGCCCAGTCACGAAGCTGGTGGCGCCACTCCCTTCGACTTCAAGGTGGTGGAGGGAACCAAGGCCCTGGCCATGGTGGTGCCCACCATTGCAGACAAAACGTTCGACGTGGAGCTGGGCCTGGTCCAGGGGGGCAAGGTGACCCGGGTGGTGCCGGCCACCAGGGCCAGACACCAGGACGAGGTGGGTTCGGGGCGCGACAAGGGGCGGATCCTGGCAGGATATCGGCTCTTGTGGCTCTCCAAGCCTGCGGCCGGTACCTACCGGCTGCTGCCCAAGGGAAAGCCCAAGGGCGGGCTGCATGCGCAGGTGATCATGGACGTGGGGCTCAGGCTCGCCTGGCTGGATCCCAGGCCGACGCCGGTCTACCCGGAAAAGAAGTCGGGAAAGCTCTCTTTCACATTCGCCATGCGCAGTGCCTCGGGCAAGAAGGTGGCGGGGCTGAGCCGGTCATTCATGGCGGGAATGAGGTTTTTCTGGATGCTGCGGCGCATCGACGGCAAGCAGTCACCGCTTTCGGGGATTTTGGCCCGGGGAAAGCCGGCCTTCGACCCCGGCTCTCCCATGAAGCCCGTGAGGATTGAACTGGACCGAGCCAAGCTGGTCCAAGGTCGTTACCGGCTGGAGGTCTGGGCCGCCCACGACAAGGGGTTTTTCGAGCTGCGCAGGCTCTCGGCGGAGTTTCGAGTGGTCCAGTATGTCCACATGAAGACAGCCTGGACGGTTCGGAGCTTCGATGCCAAGGCGAAGAAGGGCTGGAGGCTTTCTGGTTGGCTCTCGCTGCACCCTGCAAAGGACATCGAGTCGGTGCAGTGGTTCTGGCTGGATCTGTCGAACCTGGAGGGGCGCGAGGATTTTCGTATCACGTTCGACAACGACACCAAGGAATGTCCGGTCCATGGCCAGGTGTTCGCCAAGGCCCGATACAAGGTCTGTCTCAAGCGGGCCGGCCAGGGAATCACCATGCATCTGGCCCTGGCCGACTGGAAGGGGGCCAGAAGTCGCGGCAGATCACTGGAGGGGAAGGTCCGACTCATTGCCGCCAGTCCACAGATTTTCGAGGGCCCCTCTCGCTGGGAACAGACGGTGAAGGGAAGCATCCAGACCTGGGCCTTCTGGGACTGGGTTCGATACTACAGGAATTGGATCCTTGCGGGGTTGGTGCTGTTTTTCTTGGTGCTCTGGGTGCTGGGGCGTATCCTGGCAGGGGCCTTTCCCCCGAAGGCCACGTTTTATTATGTTGATTTGGAAGACAACGTGGACGAGCCCAGCCGCTTTGCCCTGGGCCGCAGGGTCAAGTCCCATCTGCCCTTTGTGTCTGCAAAGCATCACATCGGCGGCAAGGGCGGCCTGCCCAGGGGAGCAAAGAGGCTGGCCACGCTCCAGGCCACCTCTGGCGGGTTTTTCATCCTTCCGGTTCGGCCGGTGAGGGCCAAGGAGGATGGCGAGGAGCATCGGGCCAAGTTCAGAGGACGGTTCGACGACCACTATGTCGTGGGCGATCGCTACGAGTTCTGGGTGACCAGGCGGCCCGAGGACTAGAGGATGGCATCGTGGGCCCTGGTCTGAAAAGAAGGTCGATATGGGCGATGGGACGGCGCCGTTGGAACGCCGTCGCCCATTGGTTTGGATATCAACGACAACCTGGAGAGAAGGTCGGTTCGCTGGAGGCGACGGTGAGCCTCCCTGGGGCCTGCCTGGTCGTGGGCGGGCGGCGGAGTGAAGGTCGTCGGGACACAAGGAGGTTGGCATGCTGATCCAGGATATGAAGATTGCGCCGCATTATTTCGTGGGGCTTGGTGGCTGCGGCAGCAAGATCGTCAACGAGATTGCGCGCAAGGTGAAGCGTCGGGCAGACGAGTATGAGCGCTACAAGAACCTGCTGCATTTTTTCGCCCTGGACACGGACATGGCAGAGCTTCAGCGCTGCGAGACCGTGGATGCCTGGATTCCCATCTCGAACTTCGACAAGCCCCAGTTCGTCAAGCACGCCTTCGGCATGCTGGGCAGCGAGGAGGATGCCTATTTCTCCCAGTGGTGGCCTGAGTACTACGTGCCGCGCAAGACCACCGGCGCCGGTGCGGGACAGATCCGGATCGAGTCACGCCTGTCCTTGTTTTACACGCTCAAGAATCATCCGCAGTATCAGCAGACTTTGATGAACGCCATCCGGCGGTCCTTCGACGTGGGAGAGCGTTTCCGCGACGACAACAAGGCGCCCACCATTCATATTTATTCCTCCCTCGCCGGGGGCACGGGCTCGGGCAGTTTTCTCATGATGGCCTATTTCATGAAGAGCCTGGTCATGAGGCACCGCCGACCCATCGTGGTGGGCAGCTTCGTGTTGCCCGGTGTGTTCGGTGCCATGGGCGTGCCCCACAACCAGCTCCAAAAGATCCAGGCCAACGGCTACGCGGCCCTCCAGGAACTCGAATGGCTCCAGAGTGCAGGTGAAGAGGCGGACAAGCAGATTCCCTTCCATTGGGATCCCCACGGCACGGAAGATTCCAAGGTGGTGGAGCGGCCCTTCGACCAGGTCTATCTCATCGACGACATCGGCGAACTCCATGGCGTGATCGCCGATGCCAAGCAGATCTATCCCCATATCGCGGATTCTGCCTACACCCAGATTTTCTCCGAAGACCCAGAGCATTCGCAGACCATCGTAGAACGCGACCAGTCCACCCTGGACAACGACGAGCGGGAGCTGGGCGTGGCCGATGTGCAGCACTACACCAAGCGATACGGGTCCTTTGGTGTCTCCATTCTTACGGTGCCAGACGACGACATCCTGCTCTACAGCGCCAACCGGTATGCCATCGAGGCCCTCAACCTGGCCTTTGCCCTGCCCGAGGAGGGAGACCTGGAGATCAAGACCTCTGCGGATCGCGACAAGCGCGATCGGCTCTTCGTCACCGACATCCAGAGCCGGGCCAGGATGCAGGGCGAGACAGGGCGCATGTTCCAGGCCATCCTGGACTGGGCCGACGGCACGGCCGGGGGCAGCGGCGCGGTGGACACTTACCTGCGCAAGCTCGACGAACTCATCGAGCAGGTCAAAAAGCCCTTGTCTGAATTGCCCGACATCCGCGAAGACTGGCTGCTCGACATGTCCGGCGACCAGGAGTCGGTACGGGTGGAGGTGCGGCGGCGATACGACAGCCGGAAGAAAAAGCTCACCGAGGTCAAGGAGCGGATCGACGAGATCGCCACGACCCTGGCCAAGGAGGTGCTCGACGAGGCCTACGACCATTCCGTGGCCAAGGTGCTCAAGGCCCAGGGGCCCATCCAACAGCGCTTGTTTTATCTCAGGCTCCTCGAAAAGCTTCGTGAACGGCAAAAGAGGGCCGAGGAAGCCTTCCGGGCCGCAGAGTCTGCGTTGGGTGGCATCGACGATGCCTTTGCAAAGTACCACGACGAACTGATCAACACCGCGCCCATCGGCCTGGTGGAAAAGGTCACGGGAAACAAGGACTACGAGCAGGATGCCGTGCCGAAATTCGTCCGCTGGTTTCGCGACAGCGTGAGAAAGCACCAGGAGGAGTCGCTCCTTCAAGACGGACTGCTGGATTTCTACGACGATCTGGTGGAGGCATTGACCGAACGGTTGGACCGCGCCGCCGCTCTGTTCGACGACCTGCTTGCCATCCGTACCAAGCTCCAGTCCAAATGCGACGACCTGATCAAGTACGGCGTGCCCAGGGAGTTTGGTGGCGAGACCACTGAGCATGTCCTGGACGTGGAAGTGTTCCAGGACTTCCTCGATCCCGAATCTTCGAGGCAGTGGGATTGGCTCTTTTCCGACATGGAGGAGGTCGCAGACTACAATGCCGAGGAGATCTCGGCCATCATCCAGAAGGCCCAGGTCGAAGCCAAGCGGCGGCGGCACATTCCCGAGAAGGTCATCGAGGCTCTGGTGGCGCGCGGCAAGGCCATCTGGGAGGAGCGGATCCGGGGCAAGGACAAGCCCACCGGGCGCGACGAGTTGGGCCTCAACATCATCGACGGACTGGAAAAGGAAGCCCGCTGGAGTCTTGCCTGGGAGGAACTCAAGCGCAAATACGGGGGCAACAGGCCCGGCCGGCTGCCCAGAGAGGAGTTCGAGACGGTGCTCGACGGCCTCGATCCAAAGCGCATCGAGTCCTACATCGACGAGAAGCTGGCCCATGCCGCCAGGAAGTGCCAGCCCTTCCTGCAGTTTGATCCCGCGGGCAAAAACATTCCACCCAAAAAATACATCTGCGTCTACAAAGGCTACCGCGAGGACGAGACCTTCAAGCAGCGGCTCACCAATATCCAGAGCTTTGCCATCAAGGAAGGCGACCTCATGATCACCGGCGATCCCAAGCGGGTGGTCTTTTACTGGAACGACGTGGGCGTGCCCATCTACAAGGTCTTTTCCGTGGACACCTACGGTGCCTCCTACGAGATCGTCAAGTCGTCGGAGCTGTCCCGGGGCGATGTCTACGAACACAAGGTGGTCTACGAGTCGAAACGTCCCGAGCGGGCGGAGCAGGCCAAGATGTTTGCCGGAAAGAAATGCCCGGACATCCCGCTCCACACGGACCGCAACTGGGAAGGGAACTTCGATCCTTATCTCTTCGGCCTGTTTCCCATCACCCAGCGGGCGATTCTGGAGAACCGGGCCAAGATCCAGTGGGAGCAGGAGCGGGCCAGGCGGCTCGAGGCGACGCAGGGGACCTCGGCGGACCTGCGCACCTTCGCCCTGGCGGTGTTTTGCAATGCCATCGTCAAAACCGAGGAGGGCTGGGCCTTCAACAACGATCATCTCAAGGAGACGGATCGGAATCTGGGAAAGTGGCGAGACACCGCGTTCCGCCGCTTCGGTGAGGCCAAGGCAGTGATTCGGGAGTGGGTTGGCGA
Source organism: uncultured Myxococcales bacterium (assembly GCA_964539505.1). Lineage (GTDB taxonomy): Bacteria > Myxococcota_A > Polyangia > HGW-17 > SLPX01 > CAZIJS01. The sequence goes on along the minus strand of CAZIJS010000032.1, from coordinate 16,767 downwards.
GAAGGTGGAGGAAGCCTTGTCCCGGCTCAAAGCCGAGCGCAATCCAGCGCCTCTGGAGGACTATCGGCGTTCGCTCAAAGACGCCAGGGTGGGCATGGAGGACCACGAGCTGGAACTGGTCACCCAGGAGCTCGAGGCCATCGAATCCGAACTCGAACGACTCAAGAGTTAGGTCCGGCTCGCAGACATGGTCGCACACCCCACGTTCATCCTGGCCCTGGGAGACCTTGGCCGAGAGATCGCCGGTAGGCTGGCTTCGAGCCTGGTGATCGAGGACCAAGCCCTGGCCGCCAACCTGGTCCTGGCATCGGTGCAACTCGATGAGTCCGAGGAGGCCCTGGATCGAGAGATCGTTGCCAGGCTCGATGAAGAGCCAGGCAGGGGCGCCTCGTCGGAGCCGTCTCGGCCCGGCCCGGCCCGGATCACCCTGTCGGCTCCCCTCACCGACGAGTCGCGGCTGCGCCTGGGCGACTTCGTCCGGGAGCAGGCCCGCCGTCTGCTCACGTTGGATCATCTGCTCGAGTATGCCCCTGCCGCAGACACGCTGCGGCCCAGGATGTCGGTGTTCATTGCCGCGGACCTGGGCGAGGCGCCGGTGCGGGCCGTGCTCGGACCCGTGATCGAGGTGGTGACCCAGACGATCTTGAGTCGTTTCAGCCATATCTTTGCCGCAGAGAGCATGTCGGATCCCGGGCGCAACTTCGGGGTTCATCCCCTCTTGTTCTTGGGCGGTCTTCGCGACGAGGCCGAGGCCCATCGCAGGTCCCTGGTGTCGGCGCTCATGGATCTGGATCGCCTGGCGGATCGGTCCTCGACCTGGTGGGCCGCCGGCTCTGGTCCGAAAGTCTTGTCCAGAATCGTGCTCTTCGACGATCAGACCGAGCGCTACCTGCTCACCAGGGACCAGGTCATCTCCTCGGTGACGGCTTTCCTGCTCCTGTTTCTCCATTCGGTGCGGCCCTTCGGGACGGGAGACGGCACCTGGCCCCTGGCCGAATTTTTGGGGGCGGGCCCGGATGTCTCGTCACAGGGTCGCTTTGCCATTTTCGGCGCCGCCACGCTGGACCTGTCCCGGGCCAGGTTGCGACAGTATGTCGAGAGCCGACTCGGCCTGGCCCTGGTCCGTGGAATGAGACCCTCGGAACCAGACGAGCCCATTGGTCTGTCGCTGCGTCATCTTTGGCACGCGGGGGAACTTGATGCCAGGCTGGCCAGGCCCACGGACATGCCCGCCGAGCAGTCCACCTCGGCTGAGCGTATCGACGAGTCGCTGCGCCGGTTGGCCGAGGAGTTGTCGGGCAGGTGCCAGGACGTGACCAGGGCCGACAGTCCCGAGCGCATCGCCAACGACAAGTATTCCTGGCCATGGTTCGAGGACATCGCCCGGACCTTCACGGACCGTTGTCGTGACTTGGAAGAGCGGCTCTTGCCCCCTGCGGCCGAGGAGATTGACCGGGCAGGCCTAGCGATGGCCAGGTCGCATTTCCAGGAACTCCAGGAACGGGTGGACCGCTGGGTCTGGTCGGGGCCGGCCGGTTGGCACCGGGCCAGGCAGCACCTCCAGGAACTGCGGACCCAGGTGCGCCGGGAGGCTGCGTCGATCCGAAGCGAGGCGGATTTGCCCGAGGTCCCCGATCCCGCCGCGGTGCGCTCGGCGGTGCTGGACCTGCGGCATCTGGCCGAACGCTGGCCGCGGGCCCGGCGGCTCTGGGGCAGCGCCGCGCTGGTGACGTTCATCTTGGTGGCGCTCTTTCAGTTTTTACCCAAATGGCTCTATGTGCGTTTTCGGTACGAAAACCACGAGTATGTCCCAAGACCCAAAACGGGCGAAGTCCTCTCCTCGGCTGGTTCGGATGCAGCATCCGGAAGGCTCGGCGACGCGGCCCGAAAGGCGGGCGAGGCTCTCTCGTCGCAGTATGCCGAAGATCCTGAGGCGCCCGAGGGCTTCGTGCGTCTCAAGCGCTACGATCCGCCCTCCTGGCTCGCCAACCCCATGCTCTTCGAACTGCCCCCTTCGGCGCGCACAGCGCATTACGTGGTGGATCGCCCCTTCGTGTTCCTGTACCTGACGTTGCTCTTCGGTCTCCTGGTGGCCTACAGTCTCCATCGGTATTGGCGCAGGCTGGAGCGGGAGATGCACGAGGCGATTCGGGCCCTGCGTCACCGGCTCGAGGAGCTGGCAAGCGGGCCGAGGGATTCGGCGAAGGCCTATTTCGACGCCAGGATCCGTTTCTCGCGCGATCTCTGGACGAGAAAGCTCCTGGCCGGTCTGGCCGACCAGGTGGACGAGGAGATCGAGCGGCTCAACAGGATCGACGAGGCGCTGGTGGCACAAGAGAGTCGGTTTCGCCAGACGTTGGAGGCCATGGGGGTCCAGTTCGTGGGTTCGGGGGCACAGGCCGAAGACCTGTCGGGCATGGCGGGCAAGGACAGCGACCCCATCTACCGCAGACTGCTGGACCCGGAACTCGTGCGTACCTCCTACCAGGCGGTGGTGGAAAACGAGGGAGCCAGGGTCACGGAGTATTTCGACCAGTTCGCCGAGCGGCCGGAAGGACTGCCGGATTGGCGACGCAATCCTGCCTTCGTGTTGGATTCCGAGTTGAATCGATACTGTGCTGTGGTGACCGAGGGTGCGGATAGGCTGTTGGATCCGGTGCCCAGGCTCATCAAAGAAGCCCTCTCCGAAGAGGGCGAGGCGGGCCGAAGGCTCACTGGGATCCTGCTCGGCTTTCTGTCGGAGTTGACCAGCAAATTGGGGCATGCGGTGGAACTGGCGGCAAGCCCTGAAAAGGGGGAGACGCGCCTGGTTCTGGTGCCCGAAGACCAGGCCGAGCGCATCACCGAAGCGCTGCCCGACCTGCTCGCCCGCGCCGGTCTGTCCCAAGCCCATGCGAGCCTGTTCCAAGTCGTTCCTTCGTCGGATGCAGACCGCATCCATTTGTTCGTCGGTTGGTCCGGGTTGCGCCTGGGACAGTTCCGGTTCCTCAGACCGGCACAGGATCGGGGCAAGGAGGGGGCATCATGACCGCCGCAGCCCAATGCCTCCAGGCACAGTGGCAGCAGATCCTCGGGGTGGCGGTGGCCGCGGCGGTGGTGGCCCTGACCATGGTCACAATTTCCTGGGCGGTGCGGAAAGCCTTGGCCCCGCGATTGAAACGGGTCAGCATCGAGGGGCTTTGGGTGAGCGCGGCGTTTCTCTTCCTGGTGCTCTATCTTGCTTCTCTGGCCCTGACCACCGCCCTGGGAGCCGGTCCCTTCGAAAAGGTGCTTTTCGAGATGCTGGGGATCAACAAGGCGCTGCCCACGGTGGCCCGCTGTCTTCCTTCGGGTTCGGAGAACCTTTGGTCCCTGTCGGCGCCGTTCTATTTTCCGGTGCTCTATGCAGCGATCCACCTGTTGTTTTTGATCTTCGCCTTTCTTCTCCTCGTCGGCCTGGTGGGTCTCAAGGCAGCCTTCGCTCCTCTGCCTGCCGAGAAAGACAGGGCGCGGCCGAAGGCCGGAGACGGGAAAGAAAAAGCCGAAAACGGAGATGTGGTCCAGGCAAAGGGCGGCGGTCCTGCCCTGGAGGACGCCGGGTCGCCGGGGCCTGTGCAGTCCGCCGCATGGGAGGGCGAGTCGAAAGATGAGCCGGCCATGCCCAAGGGCTTTCTGGCGCCTCTGTTGGGCCCTCTCTTCCAGTTTTTTGGTTACTGGATGGACATCAAATACATCGAGATCAGGTATCGCGAGGCAGTGGCCGGGATCCTTTTTGCCCTCTGGCTGGCAAAGTGGCTCAGTTTGCCGGCGGCATTCCTGGGCACGCTCTCTCCCACTGCCTGGATTGTCTTTGCGTTGCTGATCAATGCCCTCAAAGACAACCTTTCGGCGGACAGCAGGGCGCCTGAATCGGTCCGAAAGAAGGCGCCTGCCCACGAGGTCGACGAGGAGCCCCAAAAGTCTGTGTCCATTGCCGCTTTGATGAAGGCCATCGACGAGGCCCAGGAGGGTTTCGAACTCCATTCGGTGGGAGCCGATGAGGCCATGCCTTCGCGCACCGTGGATTCGGGCCTGCTGTCCGCCGGACCGGCCATGCGGATCGTGGCGGAGAAGCTTGGGCTCCAGTCCGGGCTCTACGCACACCAGGAAGCCTGCTTCACCCATTTGTCCGAGGGATCGCACGTGCTCCTGGCCACCGCCCCGCTGTCGGGACGCACCACCGTGGGGGACCTGCTCGTGCTCCACCAGGTGCTCACCGTCGGGCAGACGGTGATCTATCTCTGCCCGAACGAAGAATCTGCTGCCGACAGGCGGGCGGTCCTGGATTCAGTGGTCCGCAAGGTGGATTGGGATTGGAACCTGTTTATCTTCGATCTGTGCAACGATGCACCAGAGGGCCTGGATTTGAACATGCGCCAGCCCCAGGTGCTGCTTTTGACCGCGGAGCTGCTGCACAGAAAGCTTTTGCCCAGGGCCAGGGATTGGGAGCTGTTTCTGCGGAATCTCGGGATGGTTGTGGTGCTGGGCCTGGAGTCATACACCGGCGCACCAGGGGCGAACTTTCATCGGCTCATGCGCCGGTTTCAGAAAGTCTGTGCCGACTACGGAGCCGAGCCTCGCTTCTTTGCCACCGCGGTGCCCTACAATGCCGATTTGAGGGCCTATGCAGAGGCACTCCTGGGGGTTTCCTTGGTGTATGTGGGCCCCGGCATGGACACGGCCCCCGAACCGGCCCGGGAGATCGTGACCTGCCTTCCGAGTCAACGAACCCCCAGCGGTGGTGAGATCCCCATTCCGGTGCTCGTGGCAGGCACCGCCGCAGCCCTGGGCCACAAGGCATCGCTCTTCGGATTCGAGCAGACCCTCACCAGAGAAGAGGAGGCCAGGCTGGCCGAGGTGCTCTTGGAGCACGGAAAGTCCGGGACCCTGGGGCGGGCCGGCCGGGCCCGTGGTGGCCTTGGTTCCGCGGTGCCCGGGCGGCTGGCCGAGGTGGTGGTGACCGAGGCCGACCCGGCCGGGGTCCGGCTGGTGACGGAATTGACCAGGCATTTCGGCGCCGACCTGGTAGACCACGCGGTGCGTCTCGAGCACCTGGCCGACCAGGCGACCCATGCGGCGGATTCAGGGGCGGCCAAGGGTTTTTCGGGCCTGGATGCATCGTTCGGCCTCGATGAGTCGGCGTTTGGATCGAAGAAAGGCGACGACGACGCCTCCGAAAAACCGGAGGAGCCGGAAGAGAAAGAAGCACTGGATCCCACCTCCGGGAGACATGACTCGGACGATGCGCCTGAAGGGACGGGCGGGGCGGCGCAGGGAGGATCGGACGAAGAAGACGAAGACAAACCCTACTGGAGCCAGACCACCTCGGCCACGGTGGTGCTCCCGGCCGACCAGCCCTTCGTCAAGCTGCTCATGGCCAAGGGCCTGGTGGGATCGGACAAGAGCCATCCTTTCCTAGGACGAGGATGCGACCTGGTGACCAATCCGGACAATGTGCTCGCCAAGGAAAAGAACCTGCTCTGTGCCCTGGCCGAGTCGTCTTGGAGCGAAGAGCAGCTTCGTTTCGAGTTTGGGGCGGAGCTGGTGGACCGTGCCTTGGTGGATCTGCAACAACAGGGCCTGCTGGCCAGAGAAGACCGGCTGGAGATCCACCGGCGGACAGGAGCGGTGCGCCGGGTTTCCCATCTGCATTCCGTGGGACATCCCCTGCCCCACGACACACTCTCGATGGACACGGTCACCTCGGATCACGTCACGGTCAGGGATCGCCATACCAAGGAGTCGCTGCTTCGCATCGACAGGGTGCGGGCACTCACCGAGGTCTATCCTGGCTTGGTATTCCTGGCGGACCGACGGCGATATCGGATCTGCGATCCAGACGACCAGACAGGATTCGATGAGGGGTTCATCGATGCCGACCCCTACGAACGGCCCCTGGTGACATCCAAGATCCGGCGCCTTTCGGTGGAGCCGCTGCAGGAGGACCGCAGGCGCAAGGAGCGACGCAGGGGCGACAGGCGCAAGGCCGCGGACCTGGCCGGAGGGCGGCAGGCCGGGAAGCAGACCGACGACGCGCCGCAGGGCGCCGCCCTGTCGGCCCAGGATGCCCGCGGGGGAGACGATCGCCGAAAAGAGGACCGCAGGGCGGCGCTGGCCCACAGTTTCGGGGGGAGCGCATTTTTTCTCTGGTATCCCTGGGTGTATCTCCACGAATGGGTGATCGGGGTCAAGACCTACGACGCCCTGGGCTCCATGTTGGACGTGACCTATTTTTCGCGCCCCATCGAGACGCGCTACAAGACCAGGGCCGCAGTGCTGGCGTTTCCCACGCAGAATCCTTCCAAGGCCGTGCTCCACAGCCTGGTGCATCTGTTCGGCCACGTGCTTCCTTCCTTCGTGCGCCACAGTGCCTTCGATCTCGACATCGCCTTTGCCGAGCAGTTCGGCAAGGACGAGTTGCCTGCCATATTTTTTCTGGACCGTCACCCAGGCGATGCTGGTTTTGCCCGGTCTGTCACCACTGAGGTGCTCAAGAACCTCTGTTACTGGTCCTACAAGCTGGCAGCCGATTGCCCGAATCATTGTGAGTCCCCCACGGGCTGTCTTGGCTGCCTGCGTTCCCTGCAGTGCCACCAGCCCCACGGTGGTCCAGAGACAGACCTGGATCGTGAAGGGGTCTTGAGCCTCATCGAGGACCTGCTGGGTGGGTTTCCCAAGTAGGACGTCTCTCACGTCGGCCGCAGACTCGAATCCTGCATAGGGCGAGAACAATGTAACTGGGGCGCATGGTGTCCGGGGCAACTAGAGCCTCGTCGCAGCAAGCCGTCAAAACTTTTCCCGACTCGATGCGTCTCGATGGGATGTCACCATGCCGCAGAGTCCAAGGCATATGACGTGGATGGGTCCAAGGATATGTCGGTTCCATGACGCAGCAACCTGGGACGAGCCGCAGGGATCGGACGCCGTCGCGGCCGCCGGCCCCAACCCGGGCAGGAAAGGAGGAGAACCATGACCCAAGGAAATCGCGACCATGTGCTGTTCCCGCCTTCGGGAACCAAAGAATCCCACACAGAGCCGGATCTCCTCTCCGGTGAATCACAGCGGGACTGGGAAGCGGACCTGGCCCGACGTGAGGCGATGCTGCAGGCCATGGCCGAGGAACAGGCCCGGCGCGAGGCGGAGAGAATGCGGGCTCGCATGAAGGGGCCCGGCATGAGTCGGACTGCCCGGGGTCTCGTGGTTCTTTCCCTGGGAGGCCTGGCCGTGATTGGGGGGCTGGTGTTTTTCGTGATCCATCACCAGTCCCTGGACGAGGAACGCCGGGCCAGGGCGGCCGCCGCCAGGCAGCGGGCCATGGAAGAGGAGTTTTCCCTGATCCGCGCAAGCCAGGAAGAACTGCGGAAACTCAACCGGGAACGAGACGCCTTGCTGGCCCAGTTGACTGAAGGCATGGCCGCTGACAAGGCAGCGGTTCGAAAACGTCTGGCGGCCATCGATGCCAAGAGAAGGGCCCTGGCGGAGAAGCTGGCCCATCGGCAACACCAGGGCCACAGGCAGGGGCACAGGGGGCGGCAGAACCCGACAACGAAAACGCCCCCGACCAAAGGGCCCAAGACCATGGGCCCCATCGATCGGCGATACGACGTGCTCCCCGACTGACATGCAGCCAGGTGTTCTCTGTTCCCCTTTCCGCGCAGGTCATGCCATTGTTCTTGTCTCGCATTCGCCTCGAAAACGGGCCTCCTGTCCTGCCGCCTGCCTGTCACCAGGCCTGGGACCTGCCTGTCCGGCTCCTCTGGCTGAAGGATCGGTCAGGCAATCGGTCAGGCAATCGGTCACGCATCTGATGCGTAGCTCTCCCACCAGAGCTGGAAGGCCATGAGCGTCCAGAGTTTCTTTCGATTGTCTGCGCGCCTGGCCAGGTGTTCCTGGAGGAGCCGGCGCACTTCCCAGGGATTGAAGAGGCCCTGGGACGAGATGCGGTCTGGATCCAGGAGGCGCTCGGCCAAGGGCCTCAGTTCCGACAGGAGCCACTTGGCCACGGGAATGCCGAATCCCTTTTTGGGGCGGCTCGTGATGGCATCGGGCACCAGGCCCCTGGCGGCGCGCTTGACGAGCGCCTTTGTGGTGGTGCCAGAAAGGCGCCATTTGGGAGGAATGCCGGCTGCCAGGGCCACCACCTCGGGGTCGAGAAAGGGAGCCCTTGCTTCCAATCCGACGGCCATGCTGGCCCGATCCACCTTCACCAGGATGTCTTCGGCCAGGTAGTACCGCGCGTAGAAGGCCATGAGCCGATCCCAGGGATCGCGCGCTCCGTCCCGGTCGACCGCTGCCTCGATTTCGTCGAAGACATCCTGGAACCGGACCATGCCCGCCAGTTCCGGTGTGAGAAGGTCGGTGAGTTCCTGCGGGTCGAAGGAGCCGAGCCAGACCAGGTGCCTGGCCAGGCCCGGGATTTTGGCTCCCTTGAGAAACTGTTTGATTTTGAAGTCGAAGCTGATGTTGTCAAACGAGACGGGCAACCATGCGGCTGCGCCGCGCGCCGCCCCGTGGAGTCGCCTTGGGACGTGCCGGTAGAATCGCTGGACAGCGGCCTCGGCCTGGAATGTGGGATAGCCCGCAAAGAGTTCGTCGCCTCCGTCGCCTCCCAGGGCCACGGTCACATGCTGCCTGGCGAACTGTGCCAGCAGGTAGGTCGGCACCACCGAGGCGTCGGCCAGCGGCTCGTCGAGCAGGTCCGACAGGTTGCCCAGCAGGTGCCAGACAGTGTCGGGCTGGAGCATGCGCAGGTGGTGGCGCAGGCCGAGTTCACGCGCGGCAAGGGCCGCGTGCCGGCTCTCGTCGAACGTGGGATCTTCGAACCCGATGCAGAAGGTGTCGGTTCGGTCCGCCGGATGGTGCCGCACGGCCAGGGCCGAAGTGAGACTCGAGTCCAGGCCACCCGACAGAAAGATGCCCAGGGGCACGTCGGCCAGGAGTCTTCGCTGCACCGCCCTGTCCAGGGCCTCGCGGAGTTCTTCGGCTGCCTCGTCTATGGACCGCAGTTCGCTGCCGCGCTCTTCGGGAAAGGGGATCCGCCAATAGTACCTCGTCTCGGTGCGCCAGGTTCCTGCATCCAGCGAGAGCATCTGGGCCGGCTCGAGCTTGGCGATGCCCTGCCGGATTACCCAGGGGGCGGGCACGTATTCGAACATGAGATAGCGTAGCAGGGCCTGAGGGCTGACCCCGCCCGGACAGGCGGGATGGAGGAGCAGGGCCTTGAGTTCCGAGGCAAAGACGAAGACTTCCTGCGTTTGGAAATAGTAGAGGGGTTTTTGGCCCATCCTGTCTCGGGCCAGCAGGAGTCTTCGTTTGGTTCCGTCCCAGAGACCAAGGGCTAACTGGCCGTTGAACCTGGTGAGCATGTCGTCGCCCCAGACCCGGTAGGACTTGAGCACCACCTCGGTGTCCGAGCGGCTGTGAAAGGCGATTCCAAGGTCTTCGAGTTCGCGGCGCAGCTCTCGGTAGTTGAACACCTCGCCGTTGTAGACGAGCCGGTTCGAAGCCCCTGACAGCACATCCTCCATGGGCTGGTCGCCGCTGGTCATGTCGATGACCTTCAGGCGCCTGTGTCCCAGGCCCAGGCCTGGTTCGCAGTGGATGCCCTGGGCGTCCGGCCCGCGGTGGGCGAGCCTGGCCGTCATGGCTTCCAGGAGCCTTCGGTCTGGAGTCGATCCGTCCTTGGTGATGATGCCCACGATGCCACACATGGCGAAAGTGATAGGACAAACCCTTCATCGAGGCAAGGTGCGTGGCACAGGAAGACGGTTGCGATTCGAATCTGTTGGAGACGTATCATGCTTTCTTCGCTTCATGCTATCGTGGAGAGAACACGAAGCACACTGAGTTGCCATGCGATGGCGCCGGTAGAGAGGAGAGAGTGGGTGTGATGGGCCTTGCTCCATTGGTCTTTATTGTTTCCGCGGTTTTTGCTCAAGATTCGACGGGCGGAATTTCAACGCATGACCGGGCCGGCGTTCGTGGTGAGCCGGTTGGCCATGGAACAGCCCTGTCCAACGAAGCTTTGCAGGGACAGAGACGCGATTCGAAACGTTTTTCGAGAAGCATGACAGGGAGGAGCATGCGTGAAAAACAGCCGTCTTCCGGTCGAGAATCTGCCAGGCGGCGCTCTGCATCCGGCCGGGCTTCGGGTCGGGAACGCCACCAGCACAGGAAGGGGCCGCGCCGCGAAATCCGTTCTGCCTGGCACATGGAAGCCGAAGCGATCACCTCGGTGCCCGTCTTTCTCGGTGCAAAGCTGCACCTGGAGATGCCTTACCGGATCCGGGCGGCCGTTGGAGCAGGATTTCTCCCTGGCGGCTACGTGGATCTCATCAATGCTGTGGTGGTGGCGGCAGGTGGATACGACGAGGACACGGCCAAGGTGATTCGTTCCAGCCTGAAGTCGTCCATGGTGCTTCGGTTCCACGTGGGATGGAGGCCCTTTTCAGACTACGGATTCGTGGTCGAGGTTGGATACGGCCTGGTGGCCCTGGGCGGAGACGTGGCCACAGAGGATCTGTTGGCTCTGGCCACGGGCCACTCGCCGCCGAGACAGCCCGTGGCTCACCGAGACTACGATGTCACATCCACGCTTTCCATGATCGACGTCGAACTGCAATATCGCTGGGTGCTCGGGCCCGGCCTGGTACTGCGGGTCGGGCTTGGATTTGCGGGAACGCTGGGCGCACAGACCAAGGTGACACCTCGGTATACACCCGTGGTTTGGGGGCCGGTCAAGACCTTCACTCGGGCTGCCGAGAACTATCTCGACGACATCTACACATCCTACGTCTTCACGCCCACCATAACCGTCGCAGTGGGTTGGAGGCCGATGTGACATCGCGTTGCCTTGCGCTTTCCTGGTGCGTCGGGCATGTTCCGCGGTGTCGCTTGGGTTCCTGGAGCATGAAGCAAGGGGTGGTTTGACATGGGGTGGGCCTCTGGTATCAAGGCCTTTGAACATTCGCCGAAAGGAGCCTGCCATGCCCCACGAACCACCGAAAGCACCAACCCGCGACCACGATTCAGTACCTGGAGAGGGCCGGAAGGGAGGAGAGCATCGCCATCCCTGCAAGAAGGACTTGTTTTCCGGGCGCATGGTCGAACCCCTGGACGTGGTTTCGCACAGGGACGTGGTGTCCTTGATGGAGGAAGTCTTTGCCGGATCTGGGTTCAACGCGCGCAGACTGGCCGAGGCGGCATCCATCTGGCGCAAGATGATCCAGAAGGATGCCACGGTTTGCCTCACCCTGGCGGGAGCCATGACGCCCATCGGCATGTCAGGGCCCATCGTGTCTCTCATCGAGCGGGGCATGGTGGATTTTGTCATTTCCACGGGGGCCAACTTGTACCACGACCTGCACAGGGCCTACGACTACCCCGTGCGCCAAGGCGCAGCAGAGGTGGACGACCGACTGCTCCACGACGTGGGCGTGGTGCGGATCTACGACACGTTCATCGAGGAGGACGACACCTTGCTGGCAACCGACACCTGTATCCTGGAGGCCTCGCGCCGGATGGACATGGCCAGGCCGTTTTCCTCGGCGGATTTCCACAAGGTGCTCGGAGAAGTGGTGGCCGAAACCGCTCCCCATCCAGAGAAGTCGCTTCTGGCCAGGGCTGCGGAGCTGGACGTGCCCATCTACAGTTCGGCACCAGGGGACTCTTCCATTGGAATGAACCTGGTGGTGCCCTGGGTGCTTCAGGGGCCCGTGCCCCTCAACCCGATTCTCGACATCATCGAGTCCACGGCCATCGTGCGCAATGCCACGCTCAACGGGGCGGTGGAGGTGGGCGGTGGCCACCCCAAGAACTTCTACATGCAGACCCAACCCACGCTTTGGCAGATTTTGCACGATGACAGGGGCGGACACGATTTCTTCATCCAGCTCACCACGGATTCGCCCCATTGGGGCGGGTTGTCTGGCGCCACGCCGTCTGAGGCCCATTCATGGGGCAAGATCAAGGATCCAGACAAGGACAGCACGGTGGTCTATTCCTGCGCCTCCATCACGTTTCCCCTCCTGGCTTCCTACGTTATGGCAGCCGAGGCGCCCAGAGAGCCCAAGCGGCTGTTTGCCCAAAAGGACGAATGGACCAGAAAGCTCATCGAGGCGGCCAAAGACAATCCCATGGTGGCCGAGGACTGGCGCACGGGACACAAGAGCCGGCGCCACGGCTGAGCAGGTCGCTGCCGCCACGGCTGAGCAGGTCGGTGCCTCAATGGTCGAGAGGGCGTCTTTGAACGCGAAAAGGGTCATGCCCTATCGTGAGGGGATCGGTTCGACATCAGGTGGGCGGATCGCGACTGCGAAGAGGCTGGGTCCGAGAGCTGGACGAGCGACGGTCGACGAAAAACGATACGTCGGATCAGGATTCTTCGATGACCCGCACCTTCATCTCCACCCGTTCGTGGGGCATGTCGTTTCCATCACGGGGCTGGTCGACGATGGCATCGGCCACCTCCATTCCGGAGACGACCCTGCCGAATGCAGTGTATTTGCCGTCGAGAAAACCACTGTCCGCCACGCAGATGAAGAACTGTGATCCGGCGGAATTGGGGTCTGCGGCCCTTGCCATGCTCAGGATGCCGCGTTTGTGAGGCGTGTCGTTGAACTCTGCGTCGATGTTGTATCCCGGGCCGCCGGTGCCCGGCGCACCCGAGGCGCCCGGCTTGGTGTTGGGACAGCCACCCTGGATCATGAACCCGGGGATTACCCGGTGGAACGTGGTGCCGTCGTAGAAACCTTGCCTGGCCAGTTTCTGGAAGTTTTCCACGTGGCCGGGAGCCTTGTCCGGGAAAAACTCCAGTTCCATGGTTCCGAACTTGGTTTCGATGACTGCGCGTTTTGCCATGTGATGCATCGTCTATCACCTTTCTGCAGGGAGTTGTGTCGAGCCACCCAGTTCTTCGGTGGCGATTTTGTGGACCAGCTTGCCGTCGAGTTCCTTGCCGTGCTGTTTCATGAGATGGCCCACGATACGCCCTGCCTGCTTGGGAGACGCGGCGCCCAGTTCCTCGATGGCCTTGCGTACCAGTTCGCGCACCTCGTCTTCGCCGAGCTGTTTGGGCAGCCACCTGGAGAGGTAGTCTACCTCGAAACGGAGCTTGTCGGCCATCTCGGCGCCACGTTCGCCGAGACCTTCGTACTCTGCCAGGGCCTTTTTCATCTTTTTGACGTAGGCTGCGATGAGCCGTTCATAGAGGGCATCGTCCACCTCACCGGAAAACCCGGGCGCAGAGCGTGCCATCTTGACCTCGGTTTCCACCGCACGGATCACGTCGAGGCGCTGTTGATCCCTGGCGCGCATGGCGTCTTTGAGTTCTGATCGAAGTTGTTGGGCGATGCTCATGATCCCGACTCCTGTCACAGACGTTGTTCGACGACCAGGTGGGACTATGCCCCAGGGCAGCACCGGGATCAAGACCTGGAAAATCGCGAAACGATGAGACGGCAGTCGTTGCGCCTCCACAAGTGTGGTTGCTCGTCTTCCTGGTTGCGTCCCGGGCATCCAGCCCGTAAAAAGGGGCGAAACAGAGTTTGACCGCAGGAGGTTTGTGTCATGTGGGATCAGTTCAAGGAGTTTCTTCGATTCCAGTTCCTCAACGTGGATGTGTGGCGGATCGTTGTGGCCGTGGGAGCGATTGTCTTGGCTTGGGCCTTGAAACGGATCCTGGTTTCGCGGGTCATCGCGGTGTTGTTCCGTATCACCAGGAAGACGAAGACCGACCTCGACGATCTGCTCGTTGAAGCGATTCGGAAACCCGTGGGTGCTTTTTTCGTGTTGGGTGGGTTTTTCGTGGCAGCGGTGGTACTCGAGTTTCCCAGGCGCCCGGTGGACGTCCATGCCTTCGTCATGAGTCTCCTTCGCACCGTGGCCATCATTCTTGTGGCCTGGGCCGGGTACCGGGCGGTTCGGGTGATCACGGTGATGCTCGAAAGGCTCACGGCCAAGACGGAATCCGAACTCGACGACCAGCTCGTCCCCTTTGCCGAAAAGTTCCTCAAGGTGGTGGTTATCATCATCGGTACGGTCATGGTGGTGCGCGAATGGGGCTACGATATCTCGGGCCTGCTGGCTGGTCTCGGGTTGGGCGGTCTGGCCTTTGCTCTGGCGGCCAAGGACACCCTCTCCAACCTGTTCGGAAGCATCATGATATTGACGGATCGTCCCTTTGGTATCGGCGACTGGATCAAGACGCCGCAGGCCGAAGGAACCGTGGAGGAGATCGGGTTTCGATCCACCAAGATCCGCACCTTCGCAAACTCGCTGGTGTCGGTGCCCAATTCCATCATTGCCTCCACCACCATCGAGAACTGGTCGAAGATGCAAAAGCGCCGCATTTCCTACAAGCTGGGCGTCACCTACGGCACCACGGTGGCCCAGATGCGCGAGGCCGTCGAGCGCATCAAGGATATCATCAGAGAACATCCAGGGATCCGGCAGGATTTTTGGCTCGTCTACTTCACGGATTTCAACGACTCTTCCATGGATATCATGATCTATTGCTTCACCAAGACCACGGTGTGGGGTGAATACCTGGCAGTGCGCCAGGACCTCAATTTGCAGATTTTCGCCGCCCTCGAGGAGATCGGTGTCGAAGTAGCCTTCCCCTCCCAGAGCATCTACATGGAAAATCCCGATCCGGCGAGACGCAAGCAGTTCGATGCGTTGGCCAAGAAGGCCCTGGCAGCCAGGGCGGAAACTTCGCAGTCACTCAATCCGGGACGTAGGGGCAACGAGGCCGCGGTGGAATAGCTGTCTGTCGTGTCTGTTTCCAGGATGCTCCAAAAGCCCGGTGTGAGGCCGAGTGCTCCAACTCCCTTGTGGCAACGTTGTACGACAGGCTCATCACCAAACAAGCCAGTAGGTTCCGGCATTGGCTCCGCTCACCCGGAAATAATAGGTCTTTTGCGGGTCGAGCAAGCACCGGTAGGAGAGACTCTCGGAATACCAAATCAATGCACCTTCTTCACGGTCTACGATTTTGGTGCAGGTGCCCGCCGTGGAATCTGAAGCATAGTCATCACTGAGCGAGATTGTCACCGGCAGGCTGGACTGGGTCACATAGCGAATCCCTATGTTGGCTTCATAGGATACGCGCTTTCCCGGGGGGATTGTCCACACATGAGTGATGCCCGCTCTCCGCGATATGTAACGAAACTCGCCCCCGGTGTTCGAGATATCGAGATCGGGTGTCTTGCAAAGGATGGTTGAAGAGTCGACGCATGCTCCTTCGCCATGGACCTCGCTGTGGTCTACGGTCACGTGGATAGTGGCCGTTGCCGAACTGGGCGGTGGGCTGCTGTCAGTGATGGAATAGGTGAAGCTGTCAGGTGTCCCGTCCGAGGAAACAGTGCCCGGGGGCGGTGCGTGATAGGTCACAATGTTTCCAGATGCTGTGGCAGAAGCTCCGGGAAGTTGCGGCTGGCTGGCGATGCTGACCGTATACGGAGCCTGCACCACCACTCCGACGAGCACGTCTACGCTCGCCGATGTGCCTTCCGAGACCGCGGGCAGAGTGTGATCGACGACGTTTGCTGGACTGTCAGGGAGCCCACCGCCGTCGCAATGGGCGTCGCATGCTTGGCCAGCATCGCAGGAGCCATCTCCGTAGGATTCAACGCCAGAATCGGTTGGGCAGCGACAAGGTCCGAATGATTGTCCCGTCGAGTTGCAGATCTGAAAACCCTGCAGGCCATTCGGGCATATACAAGAGTTTTGCACAGCGGGCGTGCAGAGATGGCTGGGACTGTCCGTGCCTTGGCATGCCCCGAGCAACCCGGCGAGCACTAGTCCCAAGGCATGGATCCCACGAAATCGCTTCAATTTGAGCGTTCGATCAGTAGACAGACGGATTTGTGCGTATTTTGTTTCGTCCATGTTGGCACATTCCCGAGTCGTGTTGGCTGCATGGAAAGACAACCCCACATCGTTCCATCACGCGAATTTTCATAAGGTGATTTTACCGCAGATTGGCATCGTTGACCATATGGAGTGGCTAGGGCTGTGCAAAGGCCATGGAGACGGTTTTCGTTGACTCGGGATGGACGGTTTGGAAGATCAGGAGTCGAAGTAGAGTTCGATCTCGTAGGGATGGGGACGCCCCAGGATGTCGTTTGCCTCGAGTCGCTTGGTTTGGATCCATTGTTCGAGGAGGCTTTCGGTGAACACACCACCCTCGAGCAGGAATTCGTGGTCTGCCTCCAGGGCGTCGAGGGCCTCTTCCAAGGAGCCTGGAAGCGATGGAATCTCGGTTTGCTTTTCTCTCGACCAGGCGAATACGTTTTCGTCGATGGGGCCGAAGCGCTTGGAGTCGAGCCCGCGCTCGATGCCGTCCAGGCCCGCCATGAGCTGTGCTGCCAGCATGAGATAGCTGTTCGATGTGGCGTCTGGGGGCCTGAATTCGATGCGCTTGGTTTCTTCGGTGACCGCATACTTGGGCACCCGGATGGCTGCGCTGCGGTTCGCCTTGCCGAAGAATGCCTTGTTTGGGGCCTCGAAACCAGGGACGAGCCGGCGGTAGCTGTTGGTGGATGGGTTGGTCAGGGCCAGGAGAGCCGGTCCGTGGGTGAGCAGGCCAGCGATGTAGGCCAGGGCCAGGTCGCTCAGCCCGGCATAACCCTGCTTGTCGTAGAAGAGGTTCCGTTCACCTTTCCAGAGGGTCTGGTGGCAATGCATGCCCGAGCCGGCCTCGCTGTGCAGGGGCTTGGTCATGAAGGTTGCGGTCATGTCGTTTCGTCT
>CAZIJS010000031.1:0-29893 GCA_964539505.1 uncultured Myxococcales bacterium | reverse complement strand
GTCAGATTGAGAAAAGAGCCCCTGATCGAGGCTCTCTGGGAGATTCGCTTCGCTAGTGCAAGACCGTCTGTGGCCGATTTACTGCCCGGCATCCTTTTCAAGGCTTTCCCGGACAAGTATCCCACTATCGTTCGCCTCCCTGCAGCGGATATCCCTGCCCCCATTTCGGAACGCGACCCCAATCTCCGATATGTGCCCAAGGTTCGCCTTGAAAACAAGAACCAGGCGATTCAAGTCGGTGAACATGTCATCTCTTTGAGCTGTCGTCGCCCCTATTCGGGATGGGAGGCTTTCTCGACAGATATTCGGACCCTCATCGGGGTCGTCCGTGACACTGGATTCATAAAGCGACCAGAACGTTTTTCACTGAAATACATCGACATAATCCAGTCGGAAGATCCGCCGGGGCTTGGTTGTCTGAACCTGGATTTAAAAATAGGCGGATATTCGATAGACGCCCGACCGGTGCAACTCCGGACGGAAATCAAAGAAGATGATTTCCTTCATATCATCCAAATCGTCTCGCCGGCAGAGGTCTCGATCCCAGGCGTTTCTGACAGATTCCACGGAGTTCTTCTGGACATAGATTCTATCCGCCCCATTCAAAAAAGTGAATCCTGGCCGGTGGTGGAAACCAGCCTGGACGTGATTCATTCGGCATCAAAAAAAATGTTCTTCGGGTTGCTGACAGCAGAAACCATAGAGCATCTTGAGCCGGAGTATCAGGAACTGCAGTCATGACTGAAACGGAACGATTGACCAGCCACTGGACCGCCGACAGATCCTCCGCAGTGGTGTCCCTGCCATCTCCCCACAGAGATGACGGGCGGGAGGATGTCACCGCCCCCCAAGCAAGGCCTCCTTCACAAGATTGGGTCACAATTGTGCGAAGCATCGGCGATGAAGTCATGAGCCGATCTGTTACGGAAGTTTTTTCCTCGGAAAAAACTGAAATGTTCCTGCCGCGTACACCGTTGGGGAAACGACTTCTCCGTCTCCGCAGAAAGGCTATCGAGGCAGGCATGAAACTGCTGACGGAAGATGAAGTTCTGGAAGAAGTGAGGCGTCGAAGAGGGGAGATTGAAGATGATGAAACGGACGTATGTTGACGCCAATGTTCTGATCGCGGCTTTTCGAGGCAACCGGGAAATCGCGGAGCGTGCACTCGATGTGCTCGACGATCCGAACCGCACGTTGGTGGTCAGCGATTACCTTCGTCTCGAAGTGCTTCCCAAACCTAGATTCCATCACAAGGAGGAAGAAATCGAATTTATGGAGGCGGTATTCGAGAACGCCTCCGAGAACGTGGCGACGTCGGACAAACTGACGGGAAAAGCCGTGGAACTGGCCTCACGGTATGACATGACGCCGATTGATGCACTCCACGTCGGAGCGGCTGTCATCGCTGGTGTCGACGAACTCGTCACGATGGAAAAATCCACCAAGCCCATGTGTCGGGTCACAGAAGTTCGAGTCGTCTCGGTTCATTCTGACGCCAAGGCCTCCCGATGAAACTCACCTCGCCTTTCCGCAAGTCGAAGACGAACATGTCCGGGCCGGAGTATCTGGTGTATCCCTGACGCGACATCTGGTATGACTTTGGGGGCTCTGTCCCGATCGAAAACGAGCAGGCTCGCCGTTGACGGTGCCCGCTGTTGGTCCAAAAATCGGATTCGCCTGACGAGGTCTCAGAGAAAAGTCATGCTCGACGGCCACGAAAATCATCGCACCCACCCAATCGTCTCGATTCTGCAACAGGGCGTGAGCGGCCCAACAGCCGTCCTGTTTTTATGCTCGTACGCTTTGCTGTCCATGCACACCAGGGCCGCTGCTGCAGCCCACATCCCTGCCCCTGCCTACGGCGTCGAATACGAGATACCCCTCGCAAGACCGGCCCTGGCACTCTCCTGGAGCCCCGACGGCCGCTTCCTCGCCCTGGTGCAGAAGATGCCGAATGGGGCCAAGGTCAGCCTGGTGGCAATCCGCCGTCACACAATTCTTTTCAGTCGGACGTTCCGGAAGATTCCCTCCCTTGGATTCGGCGACAGGACACATCTGCTGGTCGCCGCCCCGGGGGGAAACCTTTTGTGCTACCAAGTCCCCTCGGGAAGACTTCAATGGAAAAGCAGCATGCCAGCCGAGGCAGTCATGGCTGCCACCGGAGGAGGACGCATTGCTGTGATCACCAGGCAGGGTATCGAGATCCGCGACGCCCACAACGGCATGGTCACCGCAAGGCTTGCAGGGAGCAACAAGGTGGCGAAACAGAGGGAATCGGTCATCTGGCTCGATGGCCGGACGGTCATGGCCTTCGACGCAAAGACTCGAAAAATCTATTCCTGGTCGACAAACCGTCGATTCCCCCGCACGAGCAGAGTCCCAGGTTGCCCAAGGCCCCCGCTCCATGCGGCCTTCTCCTCGTCTGGGCTACATCTGGCGCTCCTCTGCCCCGTAGGAAATGGAGAAAATGCCCTGATGTCCCTCTACGGCGTTCTTCCAGGCGGAACACCGATTCGCGCATACGTGAGCACAGTCGGTATGATCCGAGCCAAGGCAACCACAAATCTCTCAGTCAGCGACGGCAAGGATGCCCTGGCCTGGGGGCTGCGCTTCGGAGGAGCATTGCTGCGCACGAAGGCCGACTTCGTTCCCCTCCCGGCAGCCCACAGGGCCGCCACCATCGCCAGCCTGTCGCCCAGGGGGCTCAAGCTCGCGCTTGCCACATCCAGGGTCCTGACCCTGTTGTGCCGAGGGTGTCGAAACAGCAGCAGTCCGTCCACCAAACCGCAGTTTCCCACAACCGTCCGTCGCCACCCTCCCAACCGAGTCCTGCCCTTCCTCGGAGGACGACGCTACATCCATGCCCACCAGAAAAAGGCCTACGCATTGGCCCTGACGAAACGAGTCCTGGTCACGTCCGGAGCAGACGGCACCCTGGCCATGTTCGATCGATGGTCGGGCACCCTGCTCAGGCGCATTGGCCGGCCTGGACCCGTCCATGCAGAATGGGTGGAAGCCGATCCACAGGGCAACAAGTTGGTGGTGGCCTGGGGAGACGGCCAGCTCTCTCTGCACGACGCCCGCAGCGGACGAGTCTTGCTCGCCTGGCCGGGTCATCCCAACGCGGTGTTCGAAGCACACTTTTCCCGCGACGGCCGCCGGATTCTTTCCTGCGGAGAAGATGGTATCCCGAAAATCTGGGACGTATCCACTGGAAGAAACATCGCCTTGGTTCCCTCCATTCGACCCAACAAAAAGAGACTCTCCTGGGGCAGCAGGGCTGCCAATCCAGTCAACACCTGCGCCTTCCATCCAAATAAGCCCTGGGTCGCAATGGGCACTCCGAACGGACAGATAGGCTGGGTGAACTGGATTACTCGACGGGTGGCGGCGCGCCAAAAGATTCCTGGCGGTCCAGGGGTCATGTCACTGCTGTCATGGGATAAGACAGACCGCATCCTGGCCACGACGACCAGAGGTCTGTGCCTCTGGAGCGGCAGGTCGAATCAAATCCCGACCTGCAGGCCCACCAGTGGCAACAACATCGGCATGACATGGGTGGATCCCTACCATCTCGTGGCTGTCGGCAATGCCAATCCCACCCCCGGTGTCATCTTGATCGATGTCACCGCCATGAAAATCGTCAAACGCCTGGTGGCGACTCCACGCAAAATGACACCTGGGCTCGACCTGGCCAAGGGTAAGGCAATCTTCGACCTGGCGTTCGATCCGGCGCTCAGACTTCTCCACGGCACCTTGCAGAGCGGTTGGGTGGTCACATGGAGACTGGTGCCATGACACGAAACCAGACAGATCATCGAAACCAACCGGGCCACCGACATGACCAGGACCGAAAGGACTCTCCAGAGTCGTTGGCCGACAAGAACCTCGGACTCCTCGGCGACATCGATGCGACAATGCATCCGATGGACCGGGCCATGGAATTACAGCGCCGCTGTGCCTCAGTGGGGTTCGACTGGAACGATCCCTCGGGAGCCAGAAAAAAACTGTTCGAGGAAATTGCAGAGTTGGATGAAGCCTGGACCCAGGGAAGACGAGACCGGATCGACTCGGAAATGGGCGACGTCCTGCTGGCGGCACTCAATTGGGCCAGACTCCTGGGCACCGACCCCGGCAGGGCCCTCGCCGCGGCCCTGGACCGTTTCGAGGCGCGCTTCGCAATCGTGGAACGAACAGTAGCCCGCTCGGGAAAACGGCTCGATGAGACCAGCCTCGAAGAGCTGGAAGCAGCCTGGCAAGAGGCAAAAAGAGAACTGGCTGCGAGACGGGACGATTCAGCCAGCCCCCCCGAAGATCAGCCGGAAGGGTCGTGACCGAACCGGCGCCTGCTTACCTCTTCTTCCATGGCTGCCAGCCGCTCGGGCCCCACACCGAGACGCTCGGCGAAATAGGCCAAAACGGCCCGTTCCTCCCGGCTCACGATCCCGTCGAGATAGGCAAAATGCACCGCCGCCAGCAGCAGGGCATCGCGTTCCTTCTCATCCAGTGCGTCGAAACTGATGCCGTTAATCGATGGTCGGCTGATGATGTAGCCCTCCACCGCGGACAACCCGTGGGCATCGAGTTTCATGCGGCGGGCCAGGCCCCGAAGCGCCTTGGCTTCGCGCTCGTCGATGCGCCCATCCGACCAGGCCATGGCGGCCATGGCCTTGACGACCTTTAGCTTGTCTCTCTGCGTGGCCATGATACCTTGCCTCGTTTTCGCAATCATACCGAGATCGCCCGGGAAGACAATGCCAGAAGACAGCTATGATTCACTCATGGATGTCCTGTGGCCGCTGCTATGGGCCACCGATCGCCGGCAGTAGGGCCCATGACGACGCGAGAGGGAGAAACAACCGTCAGACGTCCACGATCCGCAGGGCCTGGGCGACTCGTTCTTCCAGGCTTCCAGGCCTCTCTCGAGGGTATCCCACAGGGCTGCCCTCCCAGGGATAGTCGCCAGTGGCGCAGCGGCGCCGAACCAGAAACGGGACATGCCAGTGACCGGAAATCAATCGAACCACTCGGCGGGCGCCGTCTATGACATCACCCAACCCACGATCGCCGAGAAAGCCCATGACGAAATCCTGTTCTGGCTGGCCTTGGGGCACCAACGGCTCGCTCCCGGGAAGAAAATGGGTGACCACGATCTTTCGTTCAGACGAGGCCTCGGCCAGTTGGTGCTCCAGACATCGCCGCATCCAGACGGCGACCTCTTCGTCGGATAGGACTGAACCCTCTTCACGCCACTCGAAGAATCGTCTGTCGGCGCATTCTATCCCGCGGAACCTTCCCGCGCGGTAGTCATCGAGGGAGATGCCCACTTCTTCGTTTCTCAAACTGAAGTCATACCAGCCCGTCACCCCGCAAAAAGAAAAGCCTCCGATGGATACTGGTGACAGGCCCAGATACTCCACTCCGGCCCTGCGACTCAGTTCGGGAAGCAGCTTACGGTACTTTCGGGAACTGTCCAGTCTCTGCCCAGTGGGCCCGAAACTCCACAAATCGTGATTTCCAGGAAGAAACAAGACATGTTCGGCGCCCCCCGCCAAAACCCGGAGACAGCCATGCAACATCTCGGGATCCGGGCTCACGTCGCCGGCCAGAATGAGGACATCCACCCCTGAGGCCAGAGCCCCACGAGCCACCAGACCACAGACCTCCATCTGGTATTCTGCATGGAGGTCGCTGACGAATGCCAGACGCATCAGTTGGATCGGGTGGGCTTGCCGCCGGCAGGCGCATCGGCTGCCATGGAACCGACCTTCCGCGGGGGGACGCCCCGAGCATCCAGAGCCTTTTCGCGTGGCGTTTCGACCTTGCGTGCCAGCGTCGCAAACAGCTTGTCGAAGAGGGACAACGATATCATCCCTGGGATCTTGGTACGCTTGAGATGCGGCCCCCAGAGGAAAAAGGTCGGTGTTCCCCGAAGCTTCAACCGGATGCCGAGCTCGATGTCGCGCTGGAGCCTCGTCTTGGTCCTGGCCGCCTTGATGCAGGATTCGAACAGCCCCATGTCCAGGCCGGCCTGCTGTGCGAGTTTACGCAGTCCCGCAGAGTCATGGTTCTTGGGATAGGCAAAGAGCAGATCGTGCATGCGCCAAAATTTTCCCTGCTCCTGAGCACAGATGGCCGCCCTCGCCGCGGCACAAGAATGGGGATGGAAAGGCCTCGTCAGGAGAGGATTGCAGGACTGGTCCAAGGGGAACTGACGGTGGAATATACGGATCCTCCCGGAATACTTGGCGAATGCCTTGCGCAGGATCTGGTGGGCCGCTCCGCAGAAGGGACATTCGTAATCGGAAAGTTCCACCACGTACAGATCGGCCTCGATGGGTCCCCTGGACGGGGTATCCGATGAGACGAGGTCCCGCAACGGCGCTGGTATGCCGCTGTCCGAAAGGACGACTTTCTTGCCGGGCAGCGTCCCCGCCCCCTGCGAGGGCCCCACGGTGACGCGACTGGCGATATCCACCTTGCCTGAAGCGAGCCCATGCTTCGGCTTGGGGAAAAACAGGACGAGTCCCACCGCCACCATGACCCCGATGCCCCCGAGACTCAGCGTTACCAGGGGACGCGCGATAAGGGCCGTCACGTCCGCAATGACTGCGGCCCATGGGCTCGTTCCAGCCCGCCAAAGGGCCAGGGAAGCCACCAGGAACAACCCGAGATTGACCCCGTAGAGCGCCGTGCACCAGACACATACCAACTTGTATTTCCCATAGGCCACATACCCCAGATACACCGAGTAGAGCAGGGCAGCCAAGGCCATGACGAAGACGATTCCCCAGGGCCATCGTTCGTGCTCCGGACAGGCCATGGCCCACAGGGCGAGCAATGCAAAGGCGGCATAGCTGCATAGTCCCCAGACCGAAATAGGCACGCCCAACAGCTCAGACTGAGGGGTTCTGGCCACCTTGCTGCAAGAGACGTGCGCGCTGATGTCACAGCCACTGCGCTGATTGTGATAGGCTCTCTGGTGGACGATGGTAAGCTCTACGCTCACGGCTGCGCCGATGAATGCAAAAACCAGAAGGGCCGACTTGAGGTCTGGACGAAAACGCCCCAATCCTCTCCCGTTTTCCTCGCAGCTCATGGCTTTCTGACCTCCTCGAACAGCCTGCACTTGCCCTCAAAAGGCAAGCATTCGACACAGAGAAGTATGTTTCCGAGAATTCGACAGTCAAGGAGGGGAGTCAAGAACGCAGCTTGCCAAGCCGTTCCTCGACATCTCGATAGGACGGCGCTTCATCGAGGATCTTCTGAAAGGCCTCTTCGGCCTTGGCTCTCTCTCCACTGGCTTCCCAGAGGTTCCCGAGTTGATAGTGGGTCTCGAGTCGTTCCGCCTTCGTGATGGTCTCCACCGCCAACGCTGCTTCACATTCCGCCACGGCATCCTCCAGGCGGCCCATGTCCTTGAGACAACCGGCAATCATCAAATGCGCCTGAACGGCCCGAGACGGGGTCATCGTCACCTTGCGAAACTCATCGATAGCCTGATCGAGCAACCCCATGTCGCGATAGGCTATTCCCAAATCGAAATGGGTTTCCGCATCGCCTTCGGCCAGCCCTCCCTCACCAGTGGCTCCGACGACCTTCACCGATTGCTTCACGGCCTTTTCGATGGGAACACCGTTCTGCACACCGGCTTCGGCCGCTTCCTGGATATTCTCCTCGTCGTCGTCTTCCGCAACGAACTCCCGGCCGGCAGCCGATCGAACCTCTTCGATTTTCTGGATCAACAAGGGATGATCGCCGTATTGTTCCCTGAGTTCCTCCAGCATCTCCAAGGCATCGTGGTAGAGGCCCTGCTCGATGAAAAATTCCGTATCCTCGATATCGGCCTGCAGTGCCTCGATGGTCTCTTCGTCCTCTTCGGTCTCCACCGCCTCAGCCCCTACAGCGGTCTCGATATCCTCTCCTTCATGGGTCGAAGCCTTCACCTCGTCAGCACCACTCACCTCGTCGACATCAACGGGCTCCCCTGCAGTGGGCATCTGGCCGGACTCGGCCCATGCCTGCGCCAAATCCTCGATCTGGAGTTCCGAAGTCGCGATCCCGCGGTCTTTCTCCGGTCCGAACCCTATATCCGCTGCTTCGTCCCTCCCCTGCTCTTCGGCGCCGGCCACCGGGGGCTCGTCCATGTCACTGAGAGCCGATTCAGCGGCATCCACGAGTGCATCGAACGCATCCTCGACAGGCGGCTCATCCGGCCCTTCGCCAGCCCGACGAGGAGATGATTCGCCGGATTCCGGAACGAAGGAAGACGCGTCTGCTGCCTCATCCCGAAACTCCTGTGGCTCGACGGACTCGGACATCGGTTCTTCATCCATCAGACCTGAAAAGTCCAACTCGCTTTCTGCCACCGCCGTCTCGACTTCTCCTTTTGGCTGCCGAGAAACGGGGGCCGTACCTTCGAGTTCCTTGACGATCTCGTGATGCCCTGATTCCTTCTCGAGTCGAGCGATGAGTGCGCCTGTCTCCTCGAGTTGTTCGAGTTCGTCGCCGAGCAAATCCTCGCCGTCGAGTGTCCCGGAGACTTCATCGTCGTCAAACTCTGCCGGCGGCGGCATGAGATCCAAATCCGCGTCACCTTCCTTCCCGGCATCTTCTTCCAATGCCGCCTCGAAGGCCTCCATGGACACCATGGCCGTGTCTGCCTCGTTGCCCTCGCCCGGCGTCTCGGCTTCGTCCTTTTCATCTGCTCCAGGAGCGGACAGATCACCAAACTCTTCTTCGAGCCTGTCGAGTTCCAGGTCCAAATCATCCGAAAAAACGACGGCATCGTCCTCGTCGGAGACGCCTGACGACTCATCGCTGTCTCCTTGCGCCGCCGCTGACACCTCGGATGCAGTCAGTCCCCCACCCATGTCGCTGAGCGTCGCGTCCGGCGCGATTCGATCCCTCTCACCAGCAGCTTTGAGCACGTCCCCTGCGGTCAAGGAATTTTGGGGAATCGTTGCGTCTGGAGAAACATCCGAATCACCAAAAACCGCGGCATCGGCCAGCGCGCCCAGGTCCACCAAATCCCCTGATTCCTCCAGGTCGTCGAGCAACCCCAAATCCGCCATCTCGCCGAGATCCACCTCTTCGGAATCTCCTGCTTCGGCCCCTCGACGGAACGGACTCTTTCGCCCCTGGAAACTCAGCTCCTGGGTTGCATACACCGAGTCGCCGTCCTCGGCCTCTGCCTCGATGTCTTCGAGAAGTTCGAGGCCGCTCAGGTCTGAAAATTCATCCTCGAATGCGTCCGCGCCAATGGCATCCCTCTTGGGTGCCGCCCGGCCGGTGACCCGTTCGTACTCTCGTGCCAGTTCTTCGTCGTCCGGCACCAGGGAAAGGGCCTGGCCAAGAGCCCGACCCGCTGCCTCGGCATCCGCCTCGACGAGGATGTCTGCCAATTTTCGGTAGGCATCCACCGCCTCGGGAATACGGCCGCTTTCTGCGAACACCTCTGCGAGACGCTGCATCGCCTCGACGTGATCCGGCCATCTATCCAGCACCTGTTCGAGGTGGGCCAGGGCCTTGTCGAAGAGCCGGTAGCGAACGAACACGTCCGTCTCACTCAGAATCCTTGCAATGTCAGAACCATCCTCTTCCACCTCGACGATGGCGTCATCAGAAAGTTCCTCCACGTCGTCATCATCGAGCAAAAGCGGCTCTGCCGATTCGTCGAAAGCATCACGGGTCTGGGGCGGCTGGTCCGCCTCCCCGGCTACCGGGAGTGTATGCACCTGGTGAAACGCCTCGGAAGGACGGCCCGGCTTCAGGCTCGCCACTGCGGCCTTGGCCTCCTGGTCGCCTGGCGCAAAAGCCAGTACCCTGGCATAGACATCGAGCGCATCGTCCCGCCTGTTCTGCGCAAGGAATATCTTGGCCAGTTCCTTCAGAATCGTTGCAGCCTTGGCAGTCTGTTCCAATTGCTCGAATGCTTCGGCCAGCAACTCCAAGGTTTCCACGTCCTGAGGATTGGACTTAAAACAGACTTGGAGTTTCTGCAACGCCCGTCGTGGCTCCTTCTTGCGGAGATACAGCGTGGCAAGTTCCTTGCTGATGGCGACGTTGTCGGGCTGGTGCCAAAGGAGCCGCTCGGCCACCTTGATGAAATCGTCGATACGGTCGGCCTCCCTGAGCAGGTCTGCTGCCACGGCAAACTCGGCCACAGCCTCGGAACGGCGGTCTTGCCGGGAGTATGCCTCGGCCAGCCGAATCCGCATGGCTACGTTGTCCGGGTCGAGCGTCACCATCTCCTTGGCCAACTCCAAGGCCTGGTCGTTGCGTTCATGCTTCACGAGCCAACGATACACGGCCTCGAGATGCGCCAGGGCATCCACGATCATGCCTTTGGTCTTGTAATACCTCGCAAGACCGATGGATGACTCTACGTCCGTGGGATCGATGGCCAAGACCTGCTTGAGGACACCCGCCGCCTTGACATCGAATCCCTGTTGGAAAAAAAGTTCAGCCGACTTCTTGAAATGTGTCAGGGCGCTCTCCCTGTCCCCTTTCTTGGCGAACATTTCCCCGATCTTGAGCAGAACATGGGCATCTGCGGGATCGTCCTTGACGATCTTGCGGTACTCGTCGATGGCCCGGTCGTAATTGCCTTTCTCGGCGTATCGCTGGGCCGCCGTTCTGATTTTTCCCTTGTTGATCGCCAAGTTCCTCGCCTCGACCTCAGGACGATGCCCAGTTGGAGTCGGCTGTCTGAGCTTTCGACCGAACCTTTTGTTATCGGATTTTGTCACCCCCGTCAACCGCACCCAACACCAAAGAAAATCGAGACGGTGGGCATCTCCACACCGCTTTTCTTTGTGCTGGACCCACCAGTGCCCATCGCTATACTCCATTTCATGAGCCAGAACATGAAAAAATACACTGTCAGCGAATCATCTGGCCCCATTTCACGACAATGCCTCCTGCGGGTGACTCCTATCCTGGTCCTGTCTATCCTCGTCCTTGCCTCCCCGGCCTGCCACCACAAACGTCAGGCCGGCGGTTGGACGAACCGGCCCCTGGACCTGGAATCTCCCAATCTTTCAGGACAACCACCTATGGCAAAGTGGAAATGGGAGGCCCCAAACCCAAGTCCCCTGGCAGAACCCTGCCGGCATGTCTGGCCCCTCGACTCCCTGGACGTGACATCTCCATACGGTCACAGGATGCACCCCGTGGTGCACCGAGTCTTGTTCCACAGGGGCATCGACCTTGCGGCAAAGAGAGGGACCCCGGCCCTGTCCACGGCTCCAGGCATCGTGGAATTCACCGGGAAACTCCCACTCACGGGGAACACGGTCATCGTCGCCCACCCGGACGGCACCCAGAGTCTCTATGCCCACCTCGATGAAATCCTCGTGTTTCCCGGGGAAGTGGTGGCACGCCGGGCACCAGTGGGCCTGGTGGGATCCACCGGCCGGTCCACGGGCCCCCACCTCCATTACCAGCTCAACGCCCGGGGAGCCTCGACAGACCCAACTCTGTTCTTGGAAGTTGTGGACCCATGAACAACGACAAAAAATATCGAAATCCGATCCCCACGGTGGACATCATCATCGAACTGTTGGATGCGCCGGGTCAGGTGCTGCTGGTGGAGCGTAAAAATCCCCCCCATGGGTGGGCATTGCCAGGAGGCTTCGTCGATGAAGGCGAAGCACTCTGGCAGGCGGCTCAGCGGGAAGCTGAGGAAGAAACGGGACTCGACGTGCACCTCATCGAGCAATTCTTCACCTATTCGGCGCCAGACAGGGATCCGAGACGACACACGGTGTCCACCGTGTTCCTGGCCAGGGCCCAAGGCCTGCCCGAAGCAGGCGACGACGCTGCCGATGCCCGCCTCTTTCCACTCGACGCCCTCCCACCCCTGGCGTTCGACCATGCCAGAATTCTCCAGGACTACCGCGAATACAGACGGAGCGGCAAACGCCCCCCGGCGCGCACATGATAACCTCTTGCACCAGTGACGAGACGACCATGAGCTACCATCATATCTTGGATGAACAGGAACGCCGTGAACTCCTACGCATCGCCCGGGCCACTCTCACCGAGTATCTGGACAGTGGGTTGATCCCCCCGGGAAAACCTCACAAAAAATCCCTCCTGGAACCAGCCGGCGCCTTCGTAACGCTCAAGACGGGCACCGGGGACCTGCGAGGCTGCATCGGCACCTTTGCTGCAGCCAGGCCAATCTACGCCACCATCCAGGACATGGCGGTGGCAGCGGCCACATCGGACCCTCGCTTTCCCCCGGTCACCCTCGATGAACTCGGTCACCTGAGCATCGAGATATCCCTGCTCTCGGGACTGGAACCGATCCGTCCAGAAGACGTGGTGGTTGGTGAGCATGGCCTGGCCATCAGCCTTGAAGGCGCCAGGGGTGTCTTGCTGCCCCAGGTCCCCCTGGAGTGGGGCTGGGACAGAGAAACCTTCCTGGAACAGGTCTGCTTCAAAGCCGGACTCCCCAGAGATGCCTACCGAAATCCAGCAGCCAGGCTGGAAGCCTTCACCGCCCAGGTGTTCTCCGAAGACGATTTTGCTCTCGAAAACGGAGCATGAGCCAGACCAGGACACATCGAGATTCTATCATGTCTCCGGCCACACAGATCGCCTCACCTGCACTGCCAACCAAGGCGTCAAACCGCTGATCCAGAAACCGGCCGTCGTGGACCTGGCAAAGTACCAGAGTTGTCCGGCCCAGCCTCCGGGATACAGCAGATGTCTCGATGCGAGCAGAACAGTCAAACCAGCCAGGCCCACCACGATCTCGACAATCCGTTCTCGCCTCGTCTCCAGCAGGGTCCAACGCCCGGATCTCGTCGTCCACAGCGCACCCAGGGCAAACCCGAGAAATGCCCCCGTGGACTGGAAGACATCCTTGAGCGGCAAGGGATCCGTGCCAAAAGACTTCCCGGCAGCCGCCATCCAAGCCTCGGGCACCCTCCAGCCTGCCAAGGCCTGGTGCCCAACGATCCCCGCCCCAAGGACTGCCGCGGCCAAGAGGAAGAGCCCGACCACCAGGCTGGTTGTCTGCCACCGGGCCAACAGAGGCCAGACTTTCGCGTCGAAGAAAATGAACGCGACCAGGAGCATGAACCCAATCGCCCACCCCACCAACACCTGTGCCGGCGAATGCACCCCCAGCGCCACCCGGGAAACGCCAATGAGCACAATGGCCGACAAGGCTGCAGCCCATGCCCACCTGCGTCCCACGGCCCATGCCGTGCCTCCCCAGGTCACCGCGGCAGTCTGCGCATGGCCGGACGGCATTCCGTAACTGCTGTGAAACTCCATGGGACGCACCCGGGAATCGAGCCAATAGGGTCTGGGCATGTGCAGGAGCATCTTGAGGAAGGCATTGATGCTGCCGCTGAAGGTGAGAAACAAAAAAAGCCGTGCAGCAGCCTTCCTATCCAGCGCCCAGAACACCAAGGCGATGGCCAGGAGATAGAAACCACCCTGGCCCATGATGGACACCCAACGCATAAACGCCAGGAACCCATCCGGCAGGGATTGGAGCCACAAAATGATGTCCAGGCCTGGGTCCAGGGGCATGAAACCCTCTCAGGGCGCGAGTGGAAACCGTCAATCCCGGTCGCCCACCTCCGCCTGCCGAAGCCTCTCGGCCTGGTGATGTTCCCGGAGGAGATCCATGAGGTCTGAGATGTCTCCATCCATCACGGAAGACAGGTCGTGACGCGTGAAGCCGATACGATGATCCGTGAGCCGATCCTGGGGGAAATTGTAGGTCCTGATCTTTTCGGACCGGTCCCCTGAGCCTACCAGGCTGCGCCGCTGATCCTGGCGCTCGGCATGTTGCTTTTCCTTCTCCATTTCCAACAGCCTGGTCTTGAGCACCTTCAGTGCCTTGGCCTTGTTTTTGTGCTGGGACTTTTCGTCCTGGCAGATCACCACCAGTCCCGTGGGAACATGAGTCACGCGCACCGCGCTGTCCGTCGTGTTGACGCTCTGGCCGCCCGGGCCGGACGACCGGTAGACATCGATGCGCAAATCTTTTTCATCCACGGCCACGTCCACGTCGTCGGCCTCGGGCAAAACGGCCACAGTGGCCGCAGATGTGTGGATCCGGCCCTGCGACTCCGTCACGGGAACCCGTTGGACACGATGCACGCCGGCCTCGAACTTCAGCTTCCCGTACGCCCCTCGCCCCACGACCAGGACCACCACCTCCTTGATGCCGCCCCCTTCCGCCTCGGACATGTTCATCAATTCGATCTTCCAGCCCTGGCGCTCTGCAAAGCGACTATACATCCGGAACAATTCTCCTGCGAACAGGGCCGCTTCCTCGCCTCCTGTCCCGGCACGGATTTCGAGCAAGGCGTTGCGCGCATCGTCGGGGTCTTCGGGTACGAGGAGGAGTTTGACCTTCTGTTCGAGTCGCTCGATGTCCGGCTCCAGGCCTGCAATCTCTTCCTTGGCCAGTTCCCGCATCTCCTGGTCGGCATCCCCCAGGAGGGCCTTGGCCTCCTGCAACGCATCCACTGCCTTGCGATACCGTTGATAGGCATCCACGACCCGGGCCACCTCGGCTCGCTCCCTGGCCAGGGCCGTGTATTCCTCCGTCCGGGAGATGACTGCCGGGTCGGAAAGGCGGGCATCCAGGTCAGAAAGCCTGGCCTCGATATCGCGCAGCTTCTTTTCGAGTCGCTCGTTCAACATGGTGAAAAATCCGGCAGGAAAAGGCGGGTCGATGCACCGATCACCGCACAGGACAGTCGGCTGGCCATTGCCCCGTTTCTCCCCTCTGTCTCAGCCTGATGGAGCCGAACTCGCGGAAAAACCGGGTCTTGCCTGCTGCTGCAGGCAAACAAAGGACGCCCCACGACGGGCCGCCCTGGAACCACCACGACTAGTCCAGGCTCTTGCGACCATACTTCCGGTTGAACCGTTCCACCCGGCCGGCGCTGTCCACGAGCTTCTGCTTGCCCGTATAGAACGGATGGCAGGCCGAGCAGATTTCAACCGCGTAGCTGCCCCTGGTGGAATAGGTCTCATAGACCGCCCCGCAGGCACAGGTGATGGTGGCAGGCTTGTACAGTGGGTGGATTCCCTTCTTCATCGTCCGACTCCATCGAAGGCGCCACCGACCGCTTTCCCGGTGGCCGTCAAAAAAACTCATGGACCTTTGATGCCAACTCTTTTAGGCATTCTTTTCGAGCGGGGCTATATTTGACAGGTATCTATTCAAGATCAAGGATTTTTTCGCTTTTGCGAGGAAAAACGGAGAGCGCCATGCAACCAACCATCTTGTTTGGAGCCAAACTTCCGGGAGCTCCTGAACGCATGCTGCCCACGAACTTTCGGGTCCTGCTCCCCGATACGGAAATCATGCCAAGGGACCAACTCCTGTCGCTTCTCCCACAAGCCGACGCATTGGTCCTGCTCCTCAGTCAACGGGTGGGTGCCCGCGAAATGGACCGTGCCCCAGCCCTGAAGATTCTCTCGAACTATGCCGTGGGCTATGACAACATCGACGTTGCCGAAGCAACCAGGAGGGGCATCCTGGTGACGAACACACCGGATGTGCTCACGGAAACCACCGCTGACCTGGCCTGGGCACTGCTCATGGCAACGGCTAGGCGCATCGTGGAGGCGGACCGTTTCGTGCGCGAAGGACGGTTCGATGGCTGGAAGCCATCCTTGTTTCTCGGACGAGACATCTGGGGCAAGACCCTGGGCATCGTGGGACTGGGACGCATTGGACAGGCCATGGCCAGACGGGCGAGGGGCTTCGGCATGACGGTCCTGGCATCGAGACGAGGCAGGAAACAAAGCGATCTGGCCCGGCTGGTGGACCTCGACGAACTGCTTGCAGAATCTGATTTTCTGTCGATCCATTGCCCCCTCACCGAACAGACCAGACACCTCATCGGCGCGCAGCAGCTTGCCACGATGAAGCCGGGCGCCATCATCGTCAACACCGCCAGGGGTCCCGTGGTGGATGAAGAGGCACTCATCGACGCGCTGGAGGCAGGGCACATCGCAGGAGCGGGCCTGGATGTGTACGAACAGGAACCAACCATCCCGGAACGGTTGCTGCGACTGGAAAACGTGGTGCTGGCCCCCCACATCGGGTCGGCGAGTCACGACACCAGGGAGGCCATGGCGGCCATGGCGGTGGAGGCGGTCCGGGATCACCTGGAAGGACGCCCCGTGGCCCATCCCGTCAACCCGGAAGTCCTGGGCTGACAGCATCCCCCCTGGCAACGCATATTGGAAGCAGCACGAAGAAACGGCGAGGCTGAAGCGACCATGACGACTGAACGCAGACCGCCCCCCCCGACCATGCTCCTCGTGGTGACGGGCGTGGGCCACGGACAAAAGGGCACGGCCAGGGCGTTGTTGGACGAATTCCGCAAAAAGCGGGATCCGCGATCCGCCCTTGTGGACCTGGACGACTGCCTCACTGGGTCTGAACTGTTTGCGGCCGCGCGGGGCGAGACAAACATTACCGAGAGCACATTGGAGAAAATCCAGGCCCTTGCAATGGACCGGACTTCGGGAAATCTCCAACACCTGGTCGCCCTCGACCCGGTGGCAGGCCGCCTGGTATCCAATGCCCTTCCAGGCAAGCCACTGGCCCTGGTCCAGTGCGGCGTCACCGCAGATGCCAGGTGGCCGGTGGAGGCTGCCAGCATGGCCATCGTTCCAGACCAGGCCGCGGCAAAAGACTTCCTGGCCCGTGGCATGTCCTCGGACCGCATCGTTCCTTTGGGCATCCCCCTCTGTCCAGGATTTGCCCCCGGCCCATCGACGGACGGAAGTGAGGCCGCGGCTCAGCTCGGCATGGATCCCGCTCGTCCCATCATCATCCTGGCGGCGGAAGCCCTGGCCCCCTTCGATGTGCTCCGAGCAGCCAAGGCCCTGGCCCAGCCCCCGGGTCTGCTCCAGGTGGCAGTGGACCTGGCCGGCGACTGGGAGGCCGACGAAGCCTTCAAGAATGAGGAGAGCCTGCCCGACAAGGATATCCGGCCCTTCGGCAAGACCGACATGGCACCGACCTGGTGGGCCTCCGCTGACCTGGTGGTCTGCCACCCCAGCGACCACATCGTATCGAGGGCCCTGGCCTTGGGCAAACCATTGGTGACATTGCCGCCCGACCGCCCTTCTGCCCTGCGGGTGATTCGAGCCATCTCAGACAGGCAGGTAGGGCTTGCCGCAAAACGATGGGAAGACTTCCCCGCCACAGTGGCCAAGGCCCTCTCCCTCCTCCCGAAATGGACCCGGGCCACCAGTCGGTTGCGGGGTGGCACCGCGGTTTCGCGAATCACCACGGCCCTTCAGGCCTTTGGAAACGGGCGATGAACAACGCAGCCTACCAGGAGCATCCCGGCGAGAAAAACCCCTTTCCCATGCCCTTTCTCCTGGATCCCGATCCGGCGGCAACAAAAATCCTGGATGCGACAACGTCTGGACGAAAGCGGCTCACCTTTCCCTTGCCCATGGCCCTCGCCATCAAGACGTTGGCCCTGCTCCCAGACAATCTCTACGATTCACTGGCCAGGCGTATGCTCACGGGAAAACCAAGAAGATAGCCGTCACCCACCAGATGGAATGAACCCCTCGGCCAATGCTACCCACTGACTTCCACGAGGCAATGTCCGACAACCGAACATGAGGCCAGGGACGCCATCAACGTTCCTCCACAAAACCTGGACTGCTGCGACTGGCAGCTCGTGACGGCTCGTTGGGGATCCGACCAGGCAAGCGCCATCGACGTGACCGATGCTCTTCGAACATACATCTTGGACTGCAAACAGCCCGAAAAAAACACACCATCAATCAGGAGGCTGCACCCCGGTGACCCAGCGCTGGTACGAAACCACCACGTCGTAGGGCGGATTGGAGAAGTCCTGGTTGATGAACACGATGCTGTTCGAAGAAGACCGATAGTCGAACCCACCGGCCCGACTCCTGGGAAGAGCCTCGAAATGGGATCCGTTCCCGTCTTTGACCTCCCTGGCCACGGCGATGCTCACGCTGATGGGCTCGTGCTGGAGCACCACGGGTGAGGCAGAGCCCACGATATCACCGATGATGATGTTCATGGTGGCCGTCAGATCGGACTGGCAAATGGACCCGATCTGGCCGCCCATTGCCGTCACGAGTTCTTCGTAGCCCCTGCCCCATTGCCCCAGGTCCGAGCAATCAGGCGTGGAGCCGGGCACGAGGATGGCGTGCGCTGCTGCATCGTTGTCCTGGAGGAGCTGGATGAACGGCTGGAGATCCTGATCGCAGGCCGCACTCCAGTGACTCGAATCAGAATCGGTGATGGGGCAACTCCCATCGTCCTTGAGTTCCTGGGGGGCCTCGTCGGTCACGAAAATCACAACCAGCTTGGCCTCGGTCCGGATTTTTTGCGGGTTGTTGGTGTCTCGCGCAAGGTGGCTCCGCACGGCGTCTTCCATCTGGTCCAGCCCATTCTCCGAGCCCTGATCCGCATCATGCGAGCCTGCGGGATCCTGGATACAGTTGAGGAACTGCTGGCGTTCGCCGGGCCCCAACCAGGTATCGTTCGTCTGGTCAGTGTTCGTGCAGCAATCGCCCGGATTCCCTTCTGTCATGTCCACCACGCACATACGCCAGTCCAGCCCGGAGTTGTCGGCCTCCTGGAGAAACTGCTGCCCGGCACCGGCAACCCTGGCCTGATCGTCGTCCATGGAACCCGAATCGTCCACCACCCAGATGATGTCGGCCACCGGCAGGCTCTCGACCACATAGGCCTCGCATTCGATCTCGGTGTTGTTCGACAGTTCGGCCAGGCCCGTACCATTGGATAGGTCGTCGAGATGGATGGGGACGAAGGCACCGTTGTTGTAGTCCTCCCTGGCAGCCACCGCCCCCATGATCACCACCGTGCCGTCGGACACGCGCCATTCCACGGAAAACGAGGCAATGAAACTCGTGGCCGTGCGGCCGATTGATCCGGCAAAGTTGAAGGAACCAGCGGGCCGCCCCATCATCGCAGCAACGATGCTGTTTCTCAAATCCGCCAGGTCGCCATTGCCATTGAACGAAACCACCACGGACACCACCGAGGGGTTCCCGTTGACGCTATCTACCGAGTTGCCCTGCGCCAGGGTGATAAGGCCGCTCACACCCTGGGCGCTTCCAATCTCCTGGATCACCGCCTGAGCTTCGGAAGCCACGTCGGTACCAGCCGGTGCCCTGGAAACCACGAATCCCGCCAACTGGTGATCCGGATCGGTCATGTCCACGGAGAGTGCCAGTTCCATGGAGCCGGCATCCGTGGGCCCCACGTCACTGACCACCGCCGACTTCTCCACCCCGATTTGGACGTTGGCCCTGTTGGCCCGATAGAACTGAACCTGCTTGCGCCCGTTGGGGTTGTCCTCGCTGCGATCGTTGCAGATAAACGTGCCTTCCTCGTTGTCCGGAATGCCGTCGCCATCCGTGTCAGTGTTATACGGGTCGGTCTCACCGTTGAGACATGCCTGGGTCACGCAGACATGGCGGTCGGGCGAACAATATCCCTGACCACAGGGCTGGTCCGCACTGCACGTCTGGTTGCATTGGCCGAGATACCCGTCTCCGTTCCGGTCCTCGTCCCCATCGGGGATCCCGTCGTTGTCACTGTCCCTGTCGAGATAGTCGGGAAGCTGGTCTCCGTCGGTATCCACGGGCGTGGTCTGGGGATCGGCATCCCCAGCCTCCACGCTGTCGGGTACTCCATCGTTGTCCGAGTCGGGATCCTTGTAGTCCGGAAATCCATCCTGGTCCGTATCCCGGTCGTAGAAACAGCCCTCGTCGACATTGAAAATATTGTCGTGATCATCGTCGGCATAGGGCTCGCAGTCAGGATTGGTCACATGCCCGTCGGGCTGGACCACCGCGTTGTTGTTGTTGTCACCACCTCCGTTCCCGTGAACCGGACCACAGGCCGGAGCCAGAAACAACGCCGCCGCTGCCACCATCCAATTTCTTGAAAACAAACGCATTGGATCCTCCAAAAAAGCTCTTGTGGCGGGTCTGTTGCCTTGCCCAATCAAACAGCGCCAAACCCGGCCTTGTCACCGTAGGACCGATCCGCCAAGTCCCTTACCAGGGCTTAGGATACCACAACTATGCCCTCCATCTCATAGAAGATTTTTTCGGTTGGAGACGAGGCTTTGGGAAACGACCGGATCACCACTATTTTTTTCGAGAACCAAACAGGGTCATCTGCCTGGGCCTGCGTCTTGGTACAAAGGCCTGTTTGTGGGCCATCCAGGCCGTGATGTCATCCAGGAACCTCGATACCCTGGATGGTCGATTCTCCCTGGTTTGGGCTGCCGTCACTTCCAGGTGGCGGCTTGCCCGCGTCAGTGCCACATAGAGCAAGCGGCGTTCTTCTTCCAGGTCGGCTCCCACCAAGGGCAAGAGCCCGTCTTCGAAGCCCGTGATGAACACCCTGTCGAATTCCAGGCCCTTGGCCGCATGGATGGTCATGAGGTGGACCCGTTCCGACCTGGGATGATATCGGTCCTGCGCGGACTGCAGGCTCGCCTGGATCGCAACCTCCTCGATGGGCACCTCCCGCCCCAAGGCACCGGCCTCCTGCCGCACTTGCTCAGCCTCTTTGGGACTCTCGGACCAGAGCCAGGCCAATGCTCGGTCCAAAAACTGCCCCCAACGCAACCCCTTGTCCAAATCCAGCGCCAACGCCAAAGCTCTCCTGGAGAGCCAGGCAGCATCCACCCCGGCACGTGCCTCGGCATAGGCTTCCACCCGACTGGCCAACCAGGACCGCCAGACGTCATCCTGCGGCGCCGAGGCAAGACGTACCACCGCCAAGAGCACATCCAATCCGGCCTGGGCATCTCCATCCGACGAGGCCAACTCGTAGGGCATCCCGGACCTGGCGAACGCCTCCACCAGGGCATCGGCCTGGTGCCTCGTGCGAAAGAGCACTGCCACGTCACCGAAACCAGCTCCCTGGTCGTCTTCCTCGGCCCTTCCGCTGTCGAGAGAAAAGAAGCCCGTGCCGCCCAGGATGCGTTCCACCCGAGACACCACGTACTCGGCCTCGGCCTTTTCCGTGGCAGCTACTGCCAGGGGAATGCGCCCTGACGGGAAACGGACCTGGGAACGGATCCGCGTGTCTTCGTCGTGGCCCACGATACGCCCTGCGGCCCGCAGCACCAGATCCGGGCTGCGAAAGGACCTGGAGAGGCGCACCACCCGGCAGTCCGGCCTGTCTGCCACGAACCGTTCCAAGGCCAAGGGATCGGCACCGCGGAACCCATAGATGGACTGGTCCGGATCCCCAATGACCGTCACATCCCCACCAGAACCAGGAGGCACCAACAAGGCCAGGAGGCGCTCCTGGATGGGAGAGACATCCTGGTATTCGTCCACGAACAGATGAGAAAAGAGCCCTTGTACCGACAGAGCAAGCTCCCGGTCCTGCTCCATGGCAGCCACCGGTCTGGCCATGAGGTCATCGAGATCCCACAACCCCTGGGCTTCCATATACTCCTGGAGCGCCCCGGCCGCCAAAACCACGTCTTCGTCGTCCGAAACAGCCGACTTTCTGTCCCTGCCCGTCTTTGTCGCAGACTGGAGCGCAAGCACCTGCTTTCTCTTGCGCGACGAAAGTTTGGGCGCCAAAAACGCGAGCATGGCATCCTGCTCGTTGCGGCCCACCAGATGCAGTTGTCCATCGACACCGAAACGACCCGGCATCTTCCTGACGAGGTCGGCGCAAAACCCGTGAAACGTATTCACGGTCAAAAAACGGGCCCTAGGACCCACCATGGCGGCGATGCGCTCCTGGAGCTGCCTGGCTGCCAGGTTGGTGAAGGTGACCGCCAAAATCTGGCTGGGATCGGTGCCGGTCAGCATCCGATGAGCGATTCTCGTGGTCAGAACCCTGGTCTTGCCGGCCCCCGGACCGGCCAGGATGCACATGGGCGCAGGGCCTTCCACCGCGTCTCGTTGTTCCTCAGTCAGGCCCCAAAGCAGTTCCTCAGGGTCTGAGGCCGGCTCTGCAAACCCACCGAACGCTGGACCGCTCCGCATGGCCGCAAGGCCGGGAAAGAGCGGAAGACTCTTCAGGTCGAGGGGCACTCCCTCGCCATTCTTGCCCCCCTCGGCCTCCTCGCCCTCCTCGCCCTCCATGTCAACTGAACTATCAGAAAAAAGAATGCGGCCCTTTGCCTGGGCCGAGGCACCTGTGCCGTGCGATTGCGCACCGGATGGTCTCTCGACCCTCCCTGCATTCTCTGAACCTGCGGCTTGCGTCACAGCCGCCTCCCCAACCCCTGACGCCAGGCCCGGGAAAAGCGGCAAACTCTCGATGGAATCCATTCCTACTTCGGCTCGGCCTTCATCGTCGTCGCTCACCGACCCAACAGGTCTGTGGGCTCTATTTCTGGAGCCTGTCTGGGGAAACATGCTGCCCTGGCCGGCCAGCTCGCGACGCTCCTGGTCGCTGAACAGTGAAATCGTCCCATACTCCCCATCGAATCCCGCGGCGAGCTGCACCTGCCTCTTTCTGATCCTGGAAACAGCCTCGGTCACGAGTTCCCCCGCCCGCACGAGGATTTCATCCAACGGCAGGTCCCGCAAGATGGTCAGTTCCCCTCCCAACGTGGCAATGAGTTCTTCGTAGTGTCTCGTCACGGTCTTGGTGGCCGGGCCACGGCCGTGGACCTCCGCCAGGAGATTGGCCAGCCCCACCAGGCTGACGAAGTCCTTGGCAGACCCGGGACGATCGCCGTCGGGCCTGTCGGCCAATTCCTCGACGCGGTGCAAGACCCCCACGGTCACGGGCTTGCCGCAGACAGGACAGCGGCCTCCCAACTCGGCGGTCTGCTTCGGGGTGAGTCGAACACCGCACTTTCGGTGTCCGTCGAGGTGGTATTTGCCCTCCTCGGGAAAAAACTCCACCGTGCCTTCGAACCCCCGGCCTGTACGCATGGCTTCCAGCATAGCTGGATAGGTCATCTCGCAAGAAAAGAGATTGGCCTCCCTGGCCAACTTGGAGGGTGAATGGGCGTCTGAATTGGACACCAGCAGATAGCGGTCCAACTGGGAAAGCCGCCAATTCATGGGTGGATCAGACGACAGGCCGGTCTCCAGGGCAAAGATATGACTGGTCAAGTCCCCGTAACATGCCTCGATGGAGTCGAACCCGCTCTTGGAACCGAGCACGGAAAACCAGGGCGTCCAGACATGGGCGGGAATGAGAAATGCTTGCTCATCGGTTTCCAGCACCATTTCGAGAAGATCGCGGCTGTCCAGGCCAAGGATGGGCCTGCCATCCGACCGGATGTTGCCCACCCGTTCCAGGGCTTCGTTGAACCGCGCAGCGGCCTCCAGGCTAGGCATGTAGACCAGATTGTGCACCTTGCGCACCTTGTCTGCCCGCTTGTAGATATTGCTGATCTCGACCTGGAGCATAAAACGCACCGGCCTTCGACAGGCCGGCGGCGCCAACTCATCCACCTGCCGTTCCAGGTCGTCTGCGAGCCTGTAGAGGCCATCACCCGTTGGCTGGAGTTGCTCGCTGAGTTCGGCAAACCAAGCGGGATGGGTAAAATCACCGGTACCCACCACCGACAACCCCTTCTTGCGCGCCCAGAGCGCGAGCTGCACCAGGTTGATGGACTTGCTCGTGGCACGGGAAAAGCGAGAATGAATGTGCAAATCCGCGACGAACCCTGTCATCGCGTCATCTCCATCCCGACCCGCTGTCGGATAGTTCCTCTCATGGGCTCAAAGGCCCCATCAACGAGACGCGGGCTTGCCCTTGGCCCTGGCCAAAGCTCCTTCCACCACCCCCAGGAGCTGTGGATTGGAAAGGTTGAGATGCCAATGGTAAGGATCGGATGCCTTTGCAGGCAGCCACCGCAGGAACAAGAGCACTTCGTTGCCCATCACGTCCTGGGGGGAAAACTCCGGCTGGTCCTGGGCCATGTACAAACTGATTTGCTCCGGGTCGGGCAGCTTTGACTTGGTTCCCTTGAGCAGCCGGGACACCTCGACGACCAGGCCGCGCCGGATGTCTCCCTGCTGGTTCGCCATTTCGCCGACATTGACCACCTTAGCCACTACGATCACGTCGGAGAGCGCGATGCGCCGCTCCAAACGGTCCATGGCCTTGCGGGCGAAGGGTTCGTCGGAATCCACCGCCACCAGGGGCTTGAAATCGAACTGGTCGTCGAAAAAATCCACGTAGGCACTGCGCCAGGGGCCGGCGGACTCACGGGCTGCGGCTACATCCACACCGCCCTTCTTGGGACAGCCCGACAGGCCAGACAGAATCCCTGCCAGAAAGGCAGGCCAGACCACCATCGAACATCTCTTTAACATGTGCTACTCCTCGCGCAAACCCCACATCCAACGTGTCCCATTCTGAGTTGCGCCGCGTTGGCGAACCAGGCGGCGACTCATGCCGCTTGGGACATTTCGCTTAACATACCCGGGCCTTCGTCCCTTCGCAAGCATGACTGCCTATGAGCCTATGACTGCACGACTGGATGACTGAATATCCAGCAAGACATCGAAAATCGAGGACACGTTGACACCTGCCAGCCCTTTTCCTACTCTCATGATAGACAAAAGAGGTAGGGAACAACCCCCATGTCAGACACCACAAAGGTCGACTTCGGACTGTCGGCAGGCTGACCGTCTGAAAAGAACTTCAGTCCAGGGAGCGAAAAAGGAACGGCCATGGGACAGACACTCCAATGCGGACAATGCGGGGCACCGCTCCGGCCCGAGGCGGCCAAGGACGGGTTCATCAGATGCGAGTATTGCGGGGCGATCACCAGTATCCTCCCCGATTCTCCGCAGCAGCCAATCCAGCCCGTCTCATCGAGCCCCCAGATTCTGCTAAACCAACGAGAGGTGATGCAGTCGGTCTCCTCCGGCTTCAAGGTGGCATCCATCATTGCCATCGTGGTGGGCCTCCTCGTGCCCCTGGGCATAGGCCTTTCCATCTACTTCGTGTTTTCCAAGGCCAGCAGGGTCATGTCCGGTCATCGCATCTCGACATCAATTCACCGACACAGCGGACCGAGGCAGGTTTCCAGCACCAAGGCATGTCTGGTCCATGCCAACGACGACGAGGTAGCAGACGTCGGCCTGTTAATGAGCACGAAGAGTGGGAAAAGCGTCCCGGTCCGGGTGCATTTCTTTGATGGTGTCACGGGAAAACACATCAGCGAAAGCGCGCTGCTCGGCTCTCTGACCAAGCCGAAAGTCGCCTGCCTGGGTGACCGGTACGTGGGCGTCCAGGGAGCAGACCTCAAACTCCACGTCGTCCCGGCTCGGTCCCCGGAGAAAGCGGTCACGGTGTTGCTCCCAGACAAGCTGGAACAGGTGGCTGCGACAGCGGACTGTGCTCGGATCCAAACAGACGACGATGCGGTCACCCAGATCCGTCTGGCAACGGGGGAGACCACCAAATGCAAGACCGGCCCCCTACATAGAATCACCGAGACCCCAGGAATGCCCGGGTTCAAAAAGACCCGTATTTTCCATGCCGGATCCATCACCTACGAGGTGGCGGCAAAGCGCCGCGGCATCCGTTTTCTGACCGTCTCCGCAAAGCAGAAAAAGAAACGCCTTTGGCAATGGAAGCTGGACGTCACTGCGACAAAGTTCGGCATTCCAGCCGTGATGACGCCCAACACGCTCGTCATCGTGGGAGCGGCCTATCCCGAAAAGGACTTTGCCTACCTTGCCGGACTGCAGCTTGCCACGGGACGAAAACGTTTCTCCCTGCGTCTGAAAGGACGAAGCATCGGCACGTTCGGAACGGGCATCTTATACAACGGCAAATGGGTCCTTCTCACGCCTGGTGATGGAGTCACCGCCTTCGATCCGGACAGCGGCAAGCTCGTCTGGCGCATCGAGTAGTCCTCTCTTTCCGAGGCTTTCGGCGGAGAACTCCCCCAGCGCCGGATGACCTTTCCCGAGATTGCCAATCCCCGGTTCCTCCCCTATAACCTGCCCGCCGGTGCGGCATGCATGCTTCACCGCAAAGATACCCAGGGCCCCAGCCGGCCCTACTGGAGGATTTGCAATGCAGTATCTCGAACGCATGGGCGTTGCGGACCAGGCGGTGTCCTATCGTATCGGCGGCGACCACGAGGGGCCGGTGGAACGCTACCTGGTGAGCACGCCCGAAACCAGGGCCATCTGCAACCATCCCGAGTTGGCCGGCTGGGAGTTTTCAGACGCCCTGGCCCAAGCCGTGGCCAGAGCCCTCACCGCCTTGCCCTTGGCCGATGAAATCCATTCAGTGCCCGAGCACCGGGTCTGTGTCCTCAACTTCCTGCGCGGAGGGCTCAACTTCGGCGTGCGCAAGGCCCTGCACGAAGCCTACGGGCTCAACAACCAGGCTTCGGCTTTCATGAGTTCGCAGCGCTACCGAAGCGAGGACGGACGCTGGGGCGTTCGCGAGGACATGTATCGCAAGCTCAAGATCGCTCCCGACTCCGTCCTCGTCATGGGAGACGTGGTGGCCACGGGCGTCACCATGGCCAACGGCCTCGACGTGCTCTTGGACCATCTCGAAAACATCGGGTCTCCCATCCGGATGCTTTTGTTTTTTACCATCGGGTGCCACAAGGTGGAAAAGGCACTAGCCGCGTTTCACGAGCGAGCCTCCCGGCTCTTTCCCGGCTACCGACGCACTGCCGTGGTCTATTTCGAGGGCAAGTTCAAACTGGTGGACAGCAAGACCGACCTGCGCATCAAGATCCCGGGAACCGACCTGGTCCGGAAAGGCGCAATCCTGGCGCCTGAATTCGAGCTGAGCCAGTATGAACGCCCATCCAACCTTCTCGAACGCTGCGTGATCTATGATGCTGGTTCACGTGCTTTCGACCTACCCCATTATTTCGAGGACCTGACGAGCTACTGGCGCAACCTCGATGGTCTGGTTCGACAAGGCTGGACAATGGACCAGGCCATCGAAGAACGCTGGCCGGACTGGTCCAGTTCCAGCCTGGCCGACTTTGCAGCCCGTCGACGAGACATCTGGAGAAATCTGGACGAAGCGCAGATCCAGAGGATACACTCGGCACTCGAAGACCTCCGCCGGCGCATCCACGAAAAGCCGGCCACGACACTGGGCGACACAGCCCAATCCAGACTCCAGGCCCTGGAGGCACTCGCCGCCAGGTGACCGGGAAAGGGGACCGGCCCATGAGTCGAATCGAACGTCTCGAAGACATCACCCTCCATCATCTGACCATCAGGCCCGAACAGACCCAGGGAAACGACGGACTCGGACGGATCTTTCTGCTCCCGGGATCCGATGGTCGGGCCGAAGAGATCGCATCGAGACTTAAAAACGTGGAAGTCGCCCGGTCGAAACGACGTCTCGATGCCTACCTGGGACGAATCACCAGGGATGGCAGGACGGCAGACATCGGCGTGGTCTCCACAGGAATGGGCTGTGCCAGCCTCGACATCGTGGTCACAGAACTCATCGCGGCGGGCGCAAGGACCTTTCTGCGGGTGGGCACGTCGGGCTCTCTCCAGCCGAACCACATCCGGGTTGGAGACTTCGTGGTGGCCCGGGCGGCGGTACGCGACGAGTCCGTATCGGATCGCTACGTTTCCATGGCCTTCCCGGCACTGGCCGATCGCCTCGTCGTAGACGCCTGCTGCCGGGCCGCGGAAAATCTCGGGCTTGGTGCCAGGACTTTTGCCGGCATCATCCACAGCAAAGACTCCCTGTTCGCCCGCGAATTCGGCATGGGCCCCCTGCGCGACGACAACGAGCGTTTCATGGAATCCCTGCGCAGCGTGGGAGTCCTGGCCTCGGAAATGGAAGCCGCCCACCTGTTCGTGCTCTCGGCGGTGCATGGCACGGCCATTGGTCCCATCCAGCCCAGCCTCCCGGTGCCTGGCCGGGCAATCCGAAGCGGGGCGATCCTGGCCATCATCGGCGACGACCGGCCCTTCGCACCAAAAGATGAAGTGGGCCGAGCCATCGAAAACCTGGTGGACCTGGCCCTCGAATCCGCCTTGAATCTGGTGGAGATGCTCCCCACAACCGCAGAAGCCAGTCCCGCGTCCTCACTGTCCTGACTTTCCGAAAAACCGAAAACGCCCCGGTCACCCATCTCGAAATCGG
Organism: uncultured Myxococcales bacterium; assembly: GCA_964539505.1. GTDB lineage: Bacteria > Myxococcota_A > Polyangia > HGW-17 > SLPX01 > CAZIJS01. The sequence continues at coordinate 1,779 of CAZIJS010000031.1, read as the reverse complement.
TGGATCCGCCCTTCGACATCCCGCAACAGCCAGGTCCCGGAGGCATCGCGTTCCACCACATGATCGGCCCCCAGGGGCACCTTTCCTCCCCCACCGGGCAGGTCCACCATAAGAAGGGGAACCGCCAGTCCCCCCAGCCTGCGGCGCAGCCCTCGGGCCAATTCCAACGCCCGGTCCAGGGGCACTCGAAAATGCGCGGTCCCAAGGGTCCGGTCCATGACATGCAGGTAATAGGGGCGCACACGGTTTTCCACGAGTCTTTCACTCAGAGCGACCAGGGTGTCGAGGTCGTCGTTGACTCCCTTCAACAAGACGGTCTGGTTCGCCAAGGGCAAACCGGCATCCGCCAGGATCGTCAAGGCTCGCCGGGCCTCGCTGTCCAGTTCGGCGGGATGATTGAAATGGGTCACCAGGTACAGGGGACCGTGACGGGCCAGCATGGCCGCCAGGGATGCATCGATGCGTTCGGGCAAGACCGCAGGCACCCTGGATCCCAGACGCAGGATGCGCACCGTGGGCAGGGCACGCAACCTCGACAAGATCCGATTCAAGGTTTCATCGGGCAAGACCAGGGGATCGCCGCCCGAGACCAGCACCTCGCGAACCTCGGGATGGCCCCCAAGGTAGTCGCAGACCCTGTCGAGTTGCTCGTCGGTGAGCAGAGACCAACCCCGACCGGCCAGGCGCTTTCTCGTGCAGAAACGACAGTAGGACGCACAGAGCGTGGTCACCAGGAGCAGCGCCCTGTCTGGATAGTGATGCACGAGCCCGAAGACGGGACTGTATGATTCTTCCGCCAGGGGATCGGCCAAGCCAAGAGCATCCTCGGCCAACTCCACTGGATCGGGCAGGACCATCCTGAGCAGGGGATGGTTCTGCCAATCTTTCCCTTCGGGCGCCCCCTGTGAGAACCGGCCGCGTCGCCCATCGAGGGCCAATCCCAGATAGCCCGCTGGAACGAGCATGGGATATCGTTGGCACAGCGCTTCCAAGTCTGCAATCGGAGCGGATCGGAGCCGCTCGGGAATATCGCCGGGACGACGCAGGGCCTGGCGAAGGGCCATCCGCCAATCGCCTCTCGAAGAGTCCCTGGAATACCTCTCCTTGCTGTCTCCTGTGTCTCGTCTGTCTCGTCTGTCTCGTCTGTCTCGTCTGTCTCGGTCTGGCTCTGTGCCCATGGTCCTGCTCCGACACGAAGGTTTCCTTGGGCCTGTTTAGCCTTTGACAGAGGATGCGACAACGATAAAACATGGCCTTCAAAAGCAACGAACTGTCCTCTCCTCAGGCAAGGAGGCATGTCCATGTATGGAGTGCAGGTGTTTACTGCAACCAAGGCCAGGGAACGTGAAGAACTCGGTGACGCAGTCACGCGATGGCTGCGCGAACACCCCGACGTGGAAATCGTGGACAAGTACGTGACCCAGAGTTCCGACAAGGAATTTCACTGCCTGACCATCACCTTGGTCTACAAGCAGGACTGACCCCTGATCTCGCCCCGGCGTTGCAGCCGGTCGCTGTGAAGGCGTGACCGGCACGAGGATGCAGCATTGATCTCCCTGGTCTCCAACGCGGCCATGGGAGGCTGGTGTCTGCAATGAGCCTTCCTGTCGCTTCCTGTCGGCTGCATGTCGGTCGCGGCGAAAAGCCCCCAAATTGACGCAAGATCCCGCGTATGATACCAAATCACAGTCGAGATGGACGCGGCGGCGCAGAAAGTCCATGGAACCATAGGGCCCCGCTGTGACTCGACAGAGGGCCGCTGTCCGGGTGCCGAAACTC
>CAZIJS010000030.1:0-31753 GCA_964539505.1 uncultured Myxococcales bacterium | reverse complement strand
ACCTTTCCGAAATCCCCACAACTTCATCATCTTGCCCTCTTCATTACTCAAGATCACCGCGCCGGTCTTCTTGATCTCGCTGCGGATGACGGACCGAATGATGAAATTGGGGACAGCGGTCTCCTGAAAATTCGCAATTCCGACGGATCGATACTTCGTCTTGGGCAAAATACCCTTCTTGCGCATCTTCTTCAGGGTATTCTTAATCCAGCGGTTCTGCTCCTTGGAGTTCTTTCCCTCGTACCAGATCACCAGGACCGGCTCTTTGAAAGATGCCAGGGTATAGACCTTCCCCTTGGCATCCTTCAACTTGAAGGATGGCAGCTTCTTGCCCAAGGCCACGGCGGAAGCAGTGCCGGACCAACAGGCCAGCATTGCAGCCAGCCCAACAATGGCGAAAACCCTCTTCATGGCGAAACCTCCTGTGTCGTCGTCCAACCTCGGCCGTCTTTTCGGACTGTGCCAGTCATGCCCCTGGGACGCAAGAGCCATCCAAAAGATTCGGTCCAAGGAACCTTCGACGAAAAAAAAACACATACGAAGCGAAAAGCTATCTACCACTGCTGCCGCTGTCCATGAGAAAGGCAAAAAATCGACCCGGCAAATCGTCGAAGAGCAATTCCCCCCCACAGCGCGGACAGGCAAAGGCCGGCAACTCCGGCGGCCAACGCCCATCAAGTACGAGAGCAGACGTCTGGAGCAGACGTTCCTCCTCCAGATCACACTGGTCGCAGGCGTAGGGCACCTTGAAGGATTCCACGCGGCCAGATCCCAGGACCTCTGGGACCATGGAAGCCTGGTTGATGAAAGCCACCGAACAACGCACAAAGCTGTATTCGCTTACTTTGTCCAGATATCTCAAAAAATCCACCCATTTTCGCACACCGGAAGAATTGAGATAGCGCACTCCCGACAGGTCGAATTCCACCCGGCCCTGCAGTTCGCCGGCAAGGCGGTGAAACACGGTGTGCTCTCGGAACTCACCCTGCAAAAACACCTGGGTCGTGCTCTCATCGAGGGAAACGATATCCCATAAAGACCAGTCTTCCAACAACACCTGTGCCTGCTCGGATACATCCACGAACTGGATTCCGCAGGAAACCAGGCCGTCATCCCTGGCCTGCTGCCAGATCACCCGTCCTTGAGCCACCACGGGACGAGCGGCTCCCGATCCTGAAATCCGCAACTTCACATCGGATGCTTCGGGAACCTCCTGCTCCAGTTCCAGCCGCACCCCATCTTGATTCAGGTCCAAGACGCGGCCGGCCACGACCTTGACTCCTGTCGTGGCCACTGCTCTCAATTCAACGGTCATCCGACGCTGGGTGCGCACGGGCAGTCCGATGAGCCTGGCGACCTTGTGGAAAAGCTCCTCGCCAGGCGCCGGAGTGACGAGCACCTCGTCACAGCGGCAGGCACTCAATTCCCGAATGATGGGGAGAGTCAATGCTCCATCCACCACCACCACCACCCTCGTGGCGGCAAAATCCGGGTCGTCCTTGACGCGACGCGAAACCTCGTAGCCACTCACCCCGGGCAGTTCACTGTCCACGATGAGCACGTCCGGCTCGAACCTGCGGACCAGTTCCAAAACTTCCTCGCCATCGGAGCCCACGTGATGATCGATGCCCACGCGCCGGAATGCGGGTGCTCCCAGTTGCCTGAATATCGATGAATTGTTCGACGTGACGATATTGAGCATGCCCAACCCTCGGAATCTCTTTTTGAAACCTTGGCCGATTCCTACCAGAGCCCCGCAAAACAGTCCAGAGGTTTTGTAAGGCCGCCCACTTCTCAATCCAATGGGTTTCGTACCAGCCCAGCGGACGCATTCCAACTGCATTGCTCACGATCCGCCCATCACCCTTGTCGCTGGACAGAAAATTCATGGGCGGTGGGATCGAGACCATTCGGCCAGAGCCACGGCCGCCTGCCCCACCGACAAGCCACCGTCGTTGGGAGGCAGGTTCCGATGAACCATGCAAGTCAGTCCTCTGGAATCCAGGGCGGTAAGCACCGCTTGCTCGAGACGGTGGTTCTGAAAGCAGCCCCCCGAAAAAACGACCTGGTCTACAGAAGCGCGCGCAGCCACATCAAGGGCGGCCGTCGCACAGGCAGCGGCCATGGTGTCGATGAATCGGGCTGCCAACACAGAGGCCTGCTGCCCCGATTCTTTCTGTCTCGCAAGCCTGGTGAACGTACGACGAAAATCCAACACCTGTTCCGTCCAATCAAACGGCAGCAAATGCTCGCGACTCGTGGGAGGCTGGCCTGCCGCCAAGGCTTCGAGTTCGATGGCAAGCTGAGCTTCGTATTGGATTTGATCCGTGGCTTCGGGATGAAAATCCAGAATTGCAGCAGCCACATCGAAGAGACGTCCGGCTCCGCTACTCGGAGCGCAGCGCAGATCTCTGGCCAGCATCGTCTCGAGGAGACGAACTTGCCCTGGATCCTGACGCGCCACAAAGCCCGTCTGGAGGAGGTCTCCGAACCCAGCGTCGAAAAGCACGGAAAAGGCCAGGCGCCATGGATGCCTCGTAGCTGCATCCCCACCCGGAAGGCGCATGGGGCGCAGGTGTGCCACTCGTTCGAACTCCCGGTAGCCGCCCACGAAAAACTCTCCGCCCCAAACCGTGCCGTCCAATCCATATCCGGTTCCATCCCATATGATGCCGAGAACTTTTGCGTCGAAAGGAAGGTCGTTGTCCAACATACAGGATGCCATGTGAGCGTGGTGGTGCTGCACCTTGAGCAATGGCAGCCCACGTTCCTGCGCCAACCGACGGGCATATCGAGTCGATGGGTACTCGGGATGCATGTCACAGACCAGCAGCTCCGGGCTCACCGCCAGAAGATCGGCCAGCCTGTCCACAGCCTTCTCGAAGGCATCCCAAGCACGCGGATTGGAGAGATCCCCGATGTGCTGAGATGGCACCACCTGCCCCTTCCTCGTCAAACAGAGCGTGTTCTTGAGTTCCGGGCCCACGGCAAGGATCTGCTTGTCGACCCGGACTGCGCGAGGCACGATGGGAGCCGGGGCATACCCCCTTGCACGGCGCACCATGGACAGCCTGCCCAAGCCCGACCGAACCACTGAGTCGTCACAGGGATTGTGGATACGCCGATCGTGGAGGACAAACAAATCCGCGATCCCACTCAGCCTGTCCAGTGCCTCCTGGTTTTCGAAAATGAGGGGCTCGCCAGACAAATTCCCTGATGTCATGACCAACACGGGCGGCGCATCCTGCATGAGAATGCTGTGCATGGGCGTATAGGGTAACATGATGCCGAGTTCGGCGAGGCCGGGTGCCACGGAAGGAGCGACTCGGGCACCGGCACGCATCGGAGCCAGCACAATGGGTCGCGCCGGTGAGTTTAACGCATCCAGCGCGACCTGGTCGAGGACGACGAGTTGGTGTGCCGTCTCGATGTCGGCAACCATCAACGCAAAGGGTTTGCCTTCGCGCCACTTGCGGCGTCTCAACTCCACCACCGCCTGCTCGTTCGCCGCATCCACTGCGAGATGAAAGCCACCCAGGCCTTTGATGGCGACGATCTGTCCCTGACTCAAGGCACGAGCCGTCTCAAAAAGGGGGTCTGCACTCTCTATTTCGTGACCAGAGGCGTCTGTGAGCCAGAGTCTCGGACCACAATCCGGACAGGCGATGGGCTGGGCGTGAAACCGCCTGTCTAGAGGATTTTCATATTCCGCCCGGCAGGCCTCACACATGGGAAACTCGGACATGGTGGTGTTGGGCCTGTCATAGGGAACGGCTTGGATAATAGTATAGCGAGGACCGCAATTGGTGCAGTTGGTGAAAGGATATCGGTAGCGCCGCTCAGAGGGAGAAAAAATTTCCGCTCGGCAATCTTCGCAGAGATGTGCATCTGGAGTCACGAACGCCACGGCATCGCTCGTGGCGCGACTGGATCGGATCTCGAAGTCCTCGCTCGATTCGGTGGCCACAGTCTCACGATGCCAATCGGCCACCTGGGCCAGGGGCGGCAATTCCTTCCAGAACGACCTCCAGAAATCATCGAGGGCCGTTGTGATACCCTCTACCTGGATCTCTGCGCCACGGCTGTCGTTGAGCACGAACCCCGTCAAGCCATACCGATGAGCGATCCGATAGACGAACGGACGAAACCCGATGCCCTGCACCATTCCCAGCAGGGTAATCTTCCAACGCTCCCGTTTCACCGCCGACCTTTCCAACAGGCTTTTCCGAAGAACGAGCGGGACAGACGATATCCGGTCATGATTGAACGATGACCCGGCTTTTGACCCAATCGATCCACCGGCCCATACCCTCGCCCGTTCGAGCAGAGCACTCGATGATTTCAATGTCCGGATTGATGGTCTTGGCGTACTGTCTGCATCGATCCACCGAAAAGTCCACGTATGGAAGGAGATCGATCTTGGTGATCAACAAAAGAGCAGACCCCATGAATGCCACCGGATATTTTGCCGGCTTGTCGTCTCCCTCGGTGACGCTGAGCAATACCACCCGGGCATGCTCTCCAAGGTCGAACGATGCGGGACAGACCAGATTTCCGACATTCTCGATGAACAGGACACCACCAGGATCGAGCCCAAGATGGTCGAAGGCATGGCCGACCATGTGGGCATCGAGATGACATCCGCCCACTGTATTGATCTGGTGGACGTTCACGCCAACCCCTTGGATGCGGCGCGCATCGTTGTCCGTCTGGAGATCTCCTTCGACCACTGCAAGGGGGCAAATTTCCTTGAGGGCCTTCAGGCTCGCCTCGAGCAGGCTCGTCTTCCCCGCGCCCGGGGAGCTGATGAGATTGATCGCTACAGTGCCAGCTTCGTCGAGGCGACGCCTGTTTGCTCGGGCGAAGGCATCGTTCTTGCCGAGGACGTCCTGTTCCATCGATATGATGCGACTGTCGCCTCCAGACTCATGGTCGGTATCCGAGGTCGCATGTGCGTGCCCATGGTGCTCGTGATCGTGACCATGTTCGTGGTCGTGGTGATGATGGTGCATTGCGCCGTCCACCGAAAAACCTGCTGTCTGTCCGCAGCCACAAGTATCGCACATGACTTAACTCTCCTGGGTTTCCTGATCTACAAAAAAGATTGGCACGTCCTCCGGCAGAGGCAAGCCCTGGGCCAGAGCCAGAGCCACCTTGGCGGCCGGCTGAATCGCAGCGGCCACGGGCTCGGAGCATTCTTCGCCGAATTCGAGATCGTCGAGGATCTCAACGGCCAATATTCGTATCTCATCGGGCCGCTCGATACCCAGCTTGTCGGCCAGATCCAAGGCCGCGGGAAGATCCAAGTCGTGGAGTCCGGACAGGCGCCTCGTAGGCGGCAGGAGTTCCGGGTCGAGGAGAAGGAGCGTTCCGGCGTCGACTCGGCCGGTCTTGATGGCGTCTAAGAGGATCGCTCTTCGGTAGCCGCTGATGGCATCCAAAACGTCCATGCCGCCCCTCTCGTTGAACTTGACATCGAAGGACCCAGTCACTCCACCATCGAGCAGTTCCTGCAGCCTCCGGGCCACGAGCAGACCGACGGCGTCGTCACGCAAAATGGAATTCCCCAGGCCGAGGATCACCGTGTCGCGAGCAGCCATCTCACTCCACCTCCACAAAGAGGACCTTGAGGTTCCCACCAGCGAGCAGCTCGACCGGATACGCGCCACAACGGGGACAAACCAATACGAGGTCATCCAGGAGAAAAGACTCGTTGCACTTGGGACAACGAGCCTTCGCCGGTTGGATCGTCACGTCCAGATGAGCCCCGTCAGCCTTGGTATCCCGGCAAGCAATGGGAAAACAGAATTCCAATGCCTCCCGCTCCACCCCCGAAAGAAGGCCGATCTCCACCGCGATGCGCAGCACCTTGGACGCATCGTGCCCATCGGCCTGCTCACAGGCCAGTTCCACAATCGATTGAGCGATGGATAGTTCGTGCAATGCCACCTCCACAAAGGTCATACTCCATCAGCGCCTGGATGCCAACCTCAGGTTGACGAGCCAATCGCGACATCTACGTCATGATTGCCCGGAAAAGATGGCCTCACCCACCGCATCGTCTCCAGCACGGAGTCGTCGAAACAGTGAAGGGACGCCAATCCTCCGGGCATTCATACAATGGCACGAGGGTTGCAGTTGACCAGGGACGGAAGGAGAAGCGCCATGCAATCCCTACATCGCATCCTGTCGAACGTCGCCGTCGTCGCAGCCGTCATCCTGCTTGGTGCATGCAGTGTTTCGTCGTCTGTCGTAGTCCAGGTCGTAGAAGGAATCAGTCCCTCCCCGGGAGAAACCAACGTGGATACCGGCAGCGTCATCCGTATCGACTTACAAAATGAACCAAGCAGGAATCATCTCCAAGACACCATCCAGGTCTACGACGAACAAGACCGGCCGGTGTCGGGAACCGTTCGGGCAGAGCCCTTCTCCGTCGTCTTCGTCCCAGACGCCGAACTCCGAAAAAACAGCACGTACCGGGTATGCATCGATGGACTGCGCACTGCGAGCGGCAGCCCCATTCGAGGCTATCGCTTCGATCCCGAGTTGGAGCAGATCGAGCCCTGGTCGTCGAGACATTGCTACAGGTTCTCCACCAAGCCGACTCTGGAGGTCGCAAAAACCGTCTTCGATCGAACCGATTCCGTCCTGAGGATCTACTTTTCAGACGACGTGGCGGCCGACAGCCTCCTGGATGTGGAAGTCCGCGTCGGCCTGAACGAAACGCCGATAGATTCCAGAATCCGCTACAACCCCGACATGCGCCGGCTCACCATCCTCCTCGACCCGGACCACAGCGGGGAGGGGCCCATCGTCGTGACTCTTCCCGACTCAGTCCATTCCCTCGATGGGAATCACTTGGCCAACGGTCAAGGCGATGAGATCGTGCTCCAGGATCCTGCCAGCGATTCCGTCGTCGAATGATCCCCTTCATCCATCTTGAATGAACAGCCCCTAGATTCGCTGCGCCAAATAATGATGAAAATCCTCGTCCTCGGGCAGTTCCGTATCCACCAAGAGCCTCGGTGCGCTCTCATCCACGCCCGCCTGCCAATATGCCGCCACACCGAAACGCTGCCACCCGGGCACGGAGGCAAAGTGTACGTCGTTTTGCCCGAGGATCTCCAGTTTTTCCTCTGTGCCGAAGGTGGTTACGATTTCTGAAATCCTCTCTTCATTCGATCCGGATCCCACGAGCACATATTCCACATACCGATCCAGGACCCTGATGCGATTGACTGCGCGACGCCATTCGAAATACCGTCGAACCAGCTCTGCTGATGGAAACTCGTAGAGCCTCGTTTCGAACGACACCGGGCAACCGAGGAGCGTGGCCAGCTTCCCGGACGCCTCCCCTCCCAGCCTTGCCCCAAGATCACGAGCCAGGGCACTGTCCTCGTTTTCGGCCTCCTGTCCTGTCAGGACCACCGAAAATTCATAGCTATGGGCCAGACCAAAAAGCACAGAATCGAACACTCCGAGGATGTGTGCCATGGCCTTGACCATCATTTTGCCGAACTGAACGTCGAAAGGCTGGGCGAATCCAAACTCACGACTTTTCATAATCTCTTCGGCATCGGCCAGTTCGAGACGACCGACGCGAAGGAATCCTCTCATGAGGTGCTCTTCCGAAAAAAGTTCGAACGCCCGAAAATGGTCTTGTACTTCGTTGCTCATGACAATCTTCCGGATGACATCACCGAGCCTCGATCCGCCCACCCGTTCCTGCCGCACCCGTCGCATGTCGTTCGCTCCGGTAGCGACCCTCCTTAGCTGTATTCACAAGAATGGGTATGGCGCCCTCGATGGCCCAATCCTCGCAGCAGTAAGACAACCTGAAATGCCCAGGCCAACCAAACCCGGATCCGGGCACGGCAAGAACCCGCCGCCTCGCCAACTCGGCGACAAAGGCCTCGTCGTCCGGCCAGGGACTGGCCGGGAACAAGTAGAAGGCTCCCTGTGGTTCGACACATTCATATCCGGCCCCAACCAAAGCTTCATACAATCGATCCCGCTTCCTGCGATAGACATCCACATCCACGCTCACATCCTGGAGCGTCGTGACCACCCGCTGCATCATCGCTGGAGCGTTCACGAAACCCAGGGTTCGATTCAAAAAAGCCATCGCCGCAAGAATCTCGTCCGCGTCTTCGACTTCTGGACCCACGACTGCAAATCCAATCCGTTCGCCGGGGATCCCCAGGTCCTTTGAATGAGACGTGCAGAAAACCACATTCTCGCACGTCTCGATCGGCGAAGGAGCCCGCTCGGTCGAATAAACCAACTTGCGATAGGGTTCATCAGACACGACATAAACGACCCGTCCGGTTTTCTTCCTGTGAACCTTGAGTAAATCACGCAACTCAAGGAACGATTCTCGTGGGTACATCACGCCCGTCGGGTTGTTCGGCGAATTGAGCACAATAGCTCTGGTCCTGCTATTGAGAGCGCGCTCAATATTTTCCATATCAAGTTGAAAATCGCTTTTGGAATCGACAAGGACCAAACTGCCGCCCGCATTCTCCGCGTAGAAACGGTACTCTGGAAAATACGGCCTGACAGCGATCACTTCTTCTCCCGGATTGACGAGCGCATGCAACACGACGTTCAAAGCCCCGGCAGCCCCGACGGTCATGAGGACATGGCTCCAGGAAACCTCGATGCCCCACTCTCGAGAAAGGGCTGCGGCCACAGCTTGCCGCGTCTCTTTGTATCCACCATTCGGCATGTAGCGGTGATACCCAGAGTCAGGTGCCGTCGCCACATCGACGAGTCTGTCCTTGAATGCTCTGGGTGGCTCGATAACAGGATTTCCCAAGGTCAAATCGAATACATTGTGTTCCCCGAAACGCTGTTTCAGATCCAGACCCTGCTCGAACATTCTGCGAATCCAGGAAGCACCATTCATCTGAGTCCGGACGAACTCGGAAATCGGCATACTGACCTCCAGCGGCAGGAACGATGTTCGACAACCGACCATTTCATACAACACCGACGTTTCGAGACTAACACAGGGCATGGACAGGTCAAGCCCTGAAGGTGCGTTCGACTTTCATGTTGAATCAGGGCCGGTCGCTGACTTACGCAGAATCTGGAACCCCACAGTGGCACGAGTCTTTGATCCGCAGAATATGGCGACCTCTTTTCGATCGAACATCGCACTTTGTTTTTCGAAAAATGGGGCATCTCATTTAGGTCGGCAAACGGACTGTTCCATGGCACATATCACCGATGTCATTGCGATGATCGATTGCGCACCTTCCACGGGAAACAGCCATTGATCCGTCCGCATGGAAATGGGACCAGGGGGGCTGCGTTCTTCGCAACAAGCAACCCTTGCCGCGACTCGACGCAGCCGTCTTGGATGGGGGCCAATCGGTGAATCCACCGCTGGGGTGTGACTCGGCAATCGGCGACTCTTTGTGCGAAGTCTTCAAAGTGTCGCCGGTGGTCGGCACTCGATCAACAGATCTACCTGTTCGGAAGTTTCGACGATGGGATCCACAGCAAGAGGGGGTGATCGATGCGGATCCGCTATGCCGCCCGTCCGTCATTGACCGAGTCAGCGGGCGAACGCAGGGACCCGACGGGGGACGACGAATGGCATGACGCCGGCGGACCCGAGACAAAGATATCTTGCTGAATTTCCGAAGAAATCCTCAAAGAACAATCCAAGCAGCGCTGGTTCGGCCTGGCAGCCTCGGATGGTCTCCTCAGATGAAAACCTCTAATGTGTTGCCCACCAATAGTGTCCGATAGGCGGGAAGCGGCCTTGGAGCCGGCCCGCGAATCACTTGACCGGACAATCGAAAAACTGAATGCCCGTAATTCGAGCAAACGAACAAATGATCCCGCGGCCGATAGACGATCTGTCCGCCCCGATGAGTGCAGTGGTCCGAAACCGCTGCAAAGGCATTTGCCTCGTATCTGGCGATGAGCAACTCATCCGAAATCCGGGGATGCCTGAGCCTGGCCGCGCCACCCACTTTTTGAAGGGGCTCGACCCGGTTCAAATCAATGCTGACCTTGCCGTGCCCCAGGGTGATGGCTTCCGCTGCAACCACCGGAATCTTCACCTGATTTCTCTTGCATCCACCCATAGAACATAGGCAGACACCCGCTACTGCCGTGAGCCCGAGAAGACCCAGCGCCACGCCCCCACGAAGAAAGCCACGGCGACTCGTTTCCTCTGCCGCGTCTTCTCCTGGGTGGAGATTTGTTTCCTCTCGATCGCACATGACGTTTCCGACCTTTCCGTGAACCGAAAATATCGAAAAAGCCCTCGTGGTTCAACAAATTTTCCCAAAAAACTCTGAAATGTTTTCTCTCTTTGACCCACCGCACCATGGCCTGCAGCCAGGCGATCTTCGACGATGTCGGCCGCACCGCCTTTCCACCGCCTCCATTGTCCTGACCGGAGCTGTCGTTTTTCCGAAGGCCGGAACCGGAAGTCAGGAAAGCAGCTTTGCGGCCTTCCTCCAGCCCAGGTCGAAGGCCTGCCGGATTCGAATCATCTCAGCGTGCGTCTCCCCTTCCAGAAACAACGGTTCATGAACCACCCGATCGAGGAGATCCCAAATGGACGGCAAAGTCAAATCTCCCGCCAGGAAAGCCTCCACTGCAAAGTCATCTGCGCCCACCATGCAAGCGGCAGCAAGATCTGCGCTCTCCATGACATGACGCGCAACTTTCAGAGCACGATCGAACGGCTCCGTGACGCGATCGAAACGAATGTCGAGCCCAGCCGGATCCATGACCGGCAGGTCACTGTCTCCGAACAAGGCATATTCCACAGCCCAGTCCATGGTAGTGGGACCAGCCAGCCAAATCCAGGAACCAGTCTCATCCAACACCATGGCATGCACGATCCCCTCGGGATGAATCACCGCGTCGAGTTGCTCGGCGTCTAGTCTAAACAGATTCTTGGCTGCAAGCAGTTCGAACGCCTTGTTGACCAGGGTGGCCGAATCCACGGTCACCTTGGGTCCCATGTGCCAGACAGGATGATTCAATGCCTGCGTAGGTGTGACGCTCTGGAGAAACTCGATGTCCTTGCCCCAAAAAGGACCTCCGGAAGCAGGCAGCAGGAGCCTGCGGACCCGGCCCTCGACACGCTGAAACAGATGCCCCGCAGCGGTCAGTTCACTGTCCAGGGGCACCAGCAACCCTGTCTTCGACAGCTCGTTGAGCCAACGCCCCGCGGCCACGAGGATTTCCTTGCTCGCCACGACGGCGCGCCGCCCCGAGGCGAGCCACAGACCAGTCAACTCCAACGCATCCAGGGAAGGGATACAGACCACGAGCGTCTCGGCATCCAAATCGGCAAAATCCAGGAGACGATCCGGGCCGGAAACCATCTGGAGCCCTCCATCCCCCACCGCTGAACACAAAGCCTCCTGCAAATCCTCCCGTTTCGTCCAGACGAGGCTGGGACGGTGTTGTCCCACTTGGCGAGCAGCCAACGAGACATCAGACCCAACGGCGAGTCCGGCGAGTCTCACACCTCGGGCAGAGGCCAATTCCACCACGCGCCGGCCCAGTCTCCCCGTGGAGCCGACGACGACGAGACCACCGATATCATCGTGAGACATACACGGCATAGGCCACCAGAACCGGAGCAGCGAAGATGAGGGCGTCGACTCGGTCCAGGATGCCCCCATGCCCTGGCAGGACGCGCCCGGAGTCTTTGACTCCGCAGCTCCGCTTCAAGACACTTTCGCACAAATCTCCTGACTGCCCCAGCACAGCAGCCGGCAAAACCGCCAGGGCCAGGCCGCTCCATGGAAAAGAAGGAAGATACCAACCCGCTGCAAGTGCCCCGGCACCCAAGCTCGCCAGCAGGCCGCCAAGCGATCCCTCCCATGTTTTCTTTGGACTGACCTTGGGATGCAGCTTGTGGCGCCCGAACGCGCGGCCCGCAAAATAGGCCCCCGTGTCACCAGCCCATACCACCGACAGCAACAAGACGACCCACAATGCTCCTTGGTCGCGTTTTTTTAAAAGCGCTACGAAAGAAAACAAGACCCCCACATAGACAATTGCCAAAGCCAGACCGGCCACGCGCCGACCTGCCCGCTCGATGGGGTCTGGGCGCAGCATGACCACCCCGAGGGACGACACGAGAGCAGCAGCGAAAACCAGTGGCAGCCAGGCAGCGTCCGATCCCCAATAAATGCCGGACATGACCCCCACGGCAGACAGAGCGCCCACGATCCGGTCCAACCAAATTTTCCCTGGGTGGGAGAACATGTCGACGACCTCCACCGCACCCAGGGCCGTCGCAACCACAACCACGCCGAACCATCCTTCCTGTCTGTTCCAGAAAATGACGGCCAGCAAAATCGGCACGGCCACCAGGGCGGTGAGCAGGCGCATTCCCAGATCGCTCTTCTTTCGTCCTGTTGATATGGAGGTCACGACAGACTCTCTTGGTCCGCAGGGATGGTCTCTCCGACCCGCCCGAAACGACGCTGGCGCCTGGAATAGTCTTCCAGCGCGGCCAGCAACTTTGATTCATCGAAATCCGGCCAGAGCGTCTCGGTGAAGTAGAGTTCGGCATAGGCTGCGTGCCAAAGGAGAAAATTCGAAAGTCTGAGTTCACCACTGGTTCGAATGATCAAATCGACAGGAGGAAGATGCGCCGTCCAAAGGAACCCTGCCATCACGTCCTCATCCACAGCGGAAGGATCCAGCGCACCCTGGCGGACGGCCTCGGCCACATTACGCACCGCGTCCACGATTTCCTCGCGCCCCCCGTAACTGAGCGCCAGGCAGAGGTCCATGGCATCATTGGACTTCGATGCCTCGATGAGTTCCAAGAGCGGTTCGCGCACCATCTCGGGAAGACGGTGCACCCGACCCACCGTGGTGAGCCGAATGCCTGTATCCAGGATTTCGTCGCGCTCCCTTTCGATATAGTCAGCGAGCAGATGCATGAGGGCCTCGACCTCTTCGACGGGTCGAAACCAATTTTGCTCGGAAAACGCATAGAGTGTGAGCGCAGAAATCCCCATCTCACGGCAACGACGAGTGATCCGCGACACCGACCGGGCACCCTGCCTGTGGCCTTCGATGCGGGCGAGCCCCCGGCGTTCGGCCCACCGCCCGTTTCCGTCCATGATAATGGCCACGTGCCCGGGAAGCTTGTCGGGCAACGGAGCCTTTTCGCCACGCAGGGCTGCATTGCTTTTCTTTGCAGACACCACGAATGTTGCCCTTTACTCCAACTCACATGCCCGGTCAAGGACTTGCACATCCACACCGTCTGTCATGACCGGTGGCAACGAGACGTCTGGATTGTGTGATGGATCGGAAATCGTTGAATTCTACAACGCTATCTACTAAAGTTTTGCCCTGACGATACAAATACCGATACAGACAAAACGGGAAACGAGGTGGGCCCATCATGAAATCCGTCGAAGACATCGAAACTGCTCTGATGGAGATTGGGTTGCCCTACCATGAGGTGGAACCAGGGCAATGGATCCTGACAGACCAGGCAGAGGTGACCCAAGCCCTGGTCACCCACTCCGGCCCGGTCATAGACATCCGGATCCAGATCACACGGCTCCCGAGCAACAACCGCGAACCCTTGATGCGCCTGCTGCTGGAGCTCAATGCCAGTGAATTGCTCTATGGCGCCTACGGAATCGACGGCGAACAGATCGTCCTGGTAGAAGTCCTTTCCACCGAGCACACCAGCCTTGCCGTCCTGAGCGAGGCCTTCGATGCTCTTTTCATGACGGTGGCCACGCAACGTGGCATGATCGAACGCACGCTCAACAAGGCCCGCGGCCAGGAGGCATGAGCATGGGCATTTTTGCGAGACTGACAGCGCTGATCAAGTCGAACCTCAACGACATGATTTCCCGGGCAGAGGATCCAGAAAAGATGCTAGATCAGATCCTGGAAGACATGCGGACCCAATTCGGCGAGGCGAAAAAGCAGGTGGCCGTGGCCATCGCCGATGAAAAACGCCTTCGGAAACAGTACGAAGGGGAGCTGTCGAAGGCCCGGTCCTGGGAAAAGAAGGCCATGGCCGCCGTGGCGGCTGGTGACGATGCCCTGGCAAAGAAGGCCCTGCTACGTCGAGTGGAGAGCCAACGGCTCGCAGGCCAGTTCAAAGACCAGTGGATGGGGCAAAAACAGGCGGCCGACAATCTGAAAACCGCACTGAAAGATTTGAATCGAAAAATCGAAGAAGCCAAGCGCAAGCGCAACCTGCTCATCGCCAAGAAGCGGCGGGCCGAAGCACAACAGGCCATTCAAAAAACCATGGACAGCCTTTCCAATTCTTCGGCCCTCTCCTCCTATGCCAAGATGGAGGACCGTATCGAGCAGATGGCGGCGGAAGCAGAAGCCGGCCTGGAACTGTCTGCGGAAATGGCAGAAGCCGACCGGCTCGAACACCGCTTTCAAAAAATGGAAGAGGAACAGGCCGCCGACAGCATGCTCGCCGAACTCAAGGCCAAGATGGGCGTGACCGAGCCTGCCGAGGAGATTGCTTCGCAACACACCGGAAACGATGAAATGGATCTGGATGCAGAATTGGCCAAGATGAAAGCAAAACTCGACGAAAAGGTGAAAGACCCGGCATGATTTTTCTGTGTGCCATGGCAGCACTGACCGCCCTCCCCCCAGGGCCGAGGCCCAAGGCCAAACGACCAGACTACATCGCGGTACTCGTGGCCCGGTCGTTTCTCCGCGCCCTGGAAGAACGGGATTCCAAACAGTCTGTGACACTTTGCGCCGATTCGGTCAATTTCGATGGACAAGTGGTTTCCGGAGCAACCAAAGTCGAAACACACATGAAGGACTTGGTGAAACGATTCCCAGCCGGCTACCGTTTTCGGACCGTTTTTTTCCTGTCGTATCGCGATGCAATCAAGCGCTTTGGACCACCTCCCAGGAGACTCATGCCCAGTCGACTCAAAGGCAGTGTCGTGGCCTTCGGCCGCCTCGAGCATAAGGGACTCGTGGTCTTCGTCACAAAAGTGAAAGGACGTTGGCGGGTGATCGCCTTGTCCGACTAAAACAGGTTTAACAAGAGAAACGGGGCGAGCATGAACAGACTGACCCTCGAACTGGAAGACAAGAGTCTGTGGTTCAAACACGCCGAGGCCACAGATGACGGAATCCTCGTCTTCGTTCCCACGGCCAAGCCTCCACCTGCAGGTGTCGGCGTGGAAGTCGATGTCCGATTCAAGGGTGGTTGCCGTATCTTTCTGGCAGGCACTGTGCTCTGGCGCCGAGGAAAATCAGCGTCCGGCATGCCGTCTGGCGCGGGAATCGTGATCAAAGACGGCCATGCCCCCCGGGTCGCCTTCATTCACGGATACGTGCGAGGGGGTCTCGTAGATCGAAGAGCCGGACAAAAGCGTATCCCGGCGAAGCTTCAGGTGGTCTATCGTGCCGGCAACGCCATGCGAGTCAATTTCACCAGAGATCTCAGCCGATCCGGCATCTGCCTCAATTGCGCACAACCAGTCCCGCTCGAAGACATGCTCGACCTGCGGGTGATTTTTCCCATGAACATTGGAACGCATCACGTCCAGGGAAAAGTCATCCGCCATATTCACGACGACATGGGCACGGCCATGGCCGTGCAGCTTCGCTCCAACGACCCCAAGCTCAACTTGATTGGATATCATCAGGCCCTGGACAAACTCACCAAGGCTCTCACGGAGGGCACCCTGCCCATCGACGTTCTCACCTGACCCTCGCCTCGGTCGCACCCAGAGCCGCACCCAGCATTCCGGCATGATCTCCAAGGCGGCTCACCACAAACTCCAGGTCTACCAGTGCCGGGGCATTTGCTCGTTTCTTGGCAGCTTCGATGCTCCGTGCCACCAGGTTCGGACAGCCCAGAAAAACCGAGCCGCCAAGCACCACCATTCCTGGATCCAGGAGGGTCACGACATGGGCCAGTGCCGTGCCGAGATAGTCTGAAACCTCATCCCAGAATCGGCACGCATAGTCGTCACCATGGCCACAGGCCTGGTCCACGAGACCGGGATGAAGAGCCTCCAAACGACCTCCAGCCAGGGACCAGACCAGGCTCTCTCGAAGTGCCCCGCCCGGCTCTGCGTCGCGATGGAGGCGTTCCAACAAGTGGCGGCCGCCCACATAGGCTTCCAGACAGCCCCGACGCCCACAGCCACAGAGGCGGCCGCCGGGCTGAACCATGAGATGACCGAGTTCCAAAGCCACCCCCCTGGCACCTTCCAGAAGGCGGCCGTCTGCCACGAACCCCGCCCCCAACCCCGTTCCCAGAAACACACCCAAAAGATGACCAAGGCGGCCGCCCACACCAAGATGGAACTCTGCAAAAGTCGCCGCAGACACATCATTGAGCACCGCCACGGGCCGGCGCAGGATTCTGTGAGCCAAAGCACCGAAGTCTTGCCCCTCTGCGGGAATGTCCCACCCGAGATTGGGGGCATTCCAAAGACGACCGCTCCGGCTGTCAAGCATGGCCGCCAAGGCGAGCCCCACGGGGAGATCGGAAGGAAACGACTCTTCGAGAAGAGCGGCTAAGAAATGAAGATCTCTGTCCTCATAGCCAGAGCGGTCCCAACGACGATCCACCAAGGAAAGAATTTCGTGATTGCCCTTGGAAAATCGAACCAGGCCGGCTCTGATCCTGGTCCCCCCCCAATCCACGCCGATGACTTCCGACCCCATCCAGAAAGATGAGGTCGGATCGATTCCAATCATCGGTCTGCCTCCAGCCGGCTGGTCATCGCCCCGTCTCCCTCCCAATCCAATAAACAGTGATGAAGATCATCACCGCCCCCCTTTGTTTCGGCCCTCCAGTTCTGCCACGATGCGGCGCACTTCCTGGGCACGGCTCTTGGGAACCACGAGCACCCCGGCTTCGGAGCTGACCACCACCAGGTCAGAGACCCCGAGAACCGCAATGGGTCGTCCGTCGTCGCAGTACACGATAGACCCTTCCGCATCCAGGATCACCGGGTCTCCCACGGCCACATTTCCGCGATCGTCGGGCTCGTGAATCAACTCCAGGGCCGACCAGGAACCCACGTCGTTCCACCCAAACTCCGACGGAATCACCTCCATGGAGGGCACCTTCTCCATGACACCATAGTCGATGGACAGGGGCTGGAGGCCTGGATACACCCGAGTCAACACTGCCTGGAAAGAACCGTCCTTCCTCTCCAGGGCGGCCGAAATCTCCGCAAGGGCCTCGAACAAATCCGGCATGAGACGTTCCATCTCCGCCAAAATGCGTTCGGCCCGCATGAAGAACATTCCGCTGTTCCACAGAAATCTTCCTGACTCCAGGTACTGTTTTGCCGTGGCGAGGTCTGGTTTTTCCACGAAACGGACGGCTCGATACACCCCGAGTCGATCGTCGGCCACCTCGCCCATTTCAATATATCCGTATCCCGTCTCGGGCCTGCTCGGGCGAATGCCCAGGGTCACGATGCCCGCAGACTCGGCCCGTTCCATGGCCCTTCGCGCCGTGGCAACGAAACCTTCCTCGTCCAGGATGAAATGATCGGCTGGCAGCACAGCCATCACCGCATCGGGGTCTTCGTGTCTGAGCACCACTGCGGCCAGACCAATGCAGGCCGCGGTGTTCCTGCCCACGGGCTCTGCCAGGAACCGGTCCTTGCCAAGCTCCGGCACATCCTCGATGCTGGCATCGACCTGATCGGCTCTGGTGACCACCAAGACCTGATCCAGACCCGTCAATTGCCCGGCCCTCCCCACCGTGTCCGCCAACAGACTTCTCTTTCCCGTAACGGACATGAGCTGTTTGGGTCGCTGCGGACGGGAAGCCGGCCAGAGTCTCGTGCCTCCACCACCAGCCATGACCACGCTGAACCAATGCTGCATGATGTGACTCCTTATCCTCCAGATGTGCTCTTTTCTTTTTTATGAAAACAAAAACGACCAGGCCAACCCCAAACCACCCACAGCCAGCAGATACCAAGCAAACAGGTGGAGTTTTCCACGCTCCACCCACCGAATCAACCCCTTCAGAGCGAAGTATCCCACGACAAAAGAAACCAGAGTGCCCAACGATGCTGCCAGAATGTCGCGACCCGCCAACCCGGAAATGTGACGCAACTCGAGCAGACCGGCTCCCGCCACCGCAGGAACCGACATCAAGAAGGAAAACCGACCCGCCTCTCGACGACTCAGCCCGAGCAACAAAGCCAGTGCGATGGTAGAGCCGGACCGAGAGATCCCCGGCATCACCGCAAGGCCCTGCACCACACCGAGGAGCAAGGCCGTCTTCGCGGTCAATTCATCCCCACCGTCCGAATGAGTCCTCGTGATCCATAAAAGCACGGCAGTCACCAGGAGCATGACACAGACCAGGGCCACATTGGCTGCAAGGCCTTGCCAAGCGCTCTCTAACCCCAAGCCGATGATGCCGGTGGGCACTGTGGCAAGCAACACAAGCCAGGTCAATCTGGCACCACGACGATCTCTCCACGGGGTTACACTTCTCCCAGACAGCGTCTCGCGGAGGGCAAAAAACGAATCCCTGACCATGGAGCCCAAATCTTCGCGGAACACAAGAAGGACAGCGGCCAGGGTTCCCATATGCAACAGCGCCGTCAGGTAGAGCCTGGGACCAAACCCGAAGACATGCTCTGCGATGGCGAGATGACCGGAAGAAGAGACGGGCAAAAACTCGGTGAGCCCCTGGATGATTCCAAGCAGAATTGCAGCAAGAAAGGGATTCACGAGTCAGAGACCCGACTGGAAAACCACGAAGCGCAACGACTTAGTTGCAGGAGCCGTCGCCGATGGTCACGTGGACAGCCGACAGCTTGATGCCCAAAGAGAGCAGATCCGGCGTGCCGTCGCCATCCGAATCCACGTCGGGCTTGAGCACCGTGGCCAAGGTGGAGTTGCAGCGAGCCTCGGTGAGGCTGATGGGATCGCCCTGGGGATTTTGAGGATCCCACGCGGCACATTCGCCATCGCCGGGTGTCACGCTCTCGCAACCTTCTACACTGGTGGAACATTGGCCGTCGAGCATGTCGAGCACAGTGCTCGCCAGGCTTCCGGAGGGATCCTCCACGATGGCGCCGTTGAGCCAATCCACCAGGGCCGGCAGGAGCTTGTTGTCGATCTCGTCCTTGGAGATGCCGCCACCCACCTGTACGTCGTTCCACGCGGTTTCGGTGACCTGGCCCTCAGACTTGGCCTGGGCCCGCTTCAAAGTGACCGTCAGGTTGAGATCGGCAAAGGTGATGGCGATCTGGAGGTCATTGGGGCCGGCGGTAAGATAGTTGTTCGCGATGGACCCACAGAGCTTGAGCGTCTGGTCTGCGCTGGAACTCATGAGCGCGCAACCGCTGCCAGAAAGATTGTCGTCTGTGGCATCTCCGCTCTCGGTGTCCCCGGGGAAAATCTGCGCAGCCACCGTGTCGTCGGACGGCCATGAATTGACCACCAGGCGGCCCAGCAAGATGAAACTGCCGTTGTCGATTCCTTCCTGAATCGAGGCGTTGAGATCCGTATCGTTGCTGTTTCCCATCAACGTGCCGATGATCTCGCCAAGCTTGTTGTCGATGACCTGGTCGCCGTCCAAGTCCACGCCAATCTGCTTCGATTCGGTCCTGTTGGTGGGGATGATCATCTTGTTGACGATGTAATCATAAGTGTCCCCATCGGTGAGGGAACATTCCGCCACGTGACAATCGCTCGGGCAATTGGTGGCATTCTCACCGGCACCGCAGACACCGTCGTTGTTACAGACCTGGTTGTTGTTGCCGCCGCCACCACTGTCATCACCACAGGCTGCATAACCAAGACCAATGCCAACCAAAGCCGCGATCAGCCAGACTGTCTTTCTCATCACTCCACTCTCCTTTGTCTTTTCCGAAACGAAAGGTTTCCTTGCACTTTTTTACCGTCGTTTCAAAGCTAGGCAAGGCAATGATTTTTTGCTAACAAACTTGAGTCGGTTGTGCAAGAAAGAATCAACGAATGCCGCCACTGGTCACCACTGTCCTTGGGGTCATCCTCGGCACTTTCCTGGTCTTCTGGGGCGGCTTTGCCGTCTTCTATCGAAAGTCCCCCTATGACAAGGTGGGTGCCCTGCTCGGCCCACTCGGCCTCTTCCTCCTCTTTGCGTCGGCGCTGGCTGCCTTGGCCCCCGGATTTTGGTCCTGTCATTGAATCGTTGGTGACGTGGCCAGATCGAATTCTTTGCAAAAGACCACCGGGTCGTCTCGGTGTTCCTCAGAACGATAGTACTTTTCGCGGTGCTGCTCGTTCGGCCATCCATGGACGCAGTTCCCTGTGACCGCGTCGAAAAACTGGCAAAACTCACAGGTGTGGCGCAGCCGAAACTCGCGTCGCTCAGCCAGGAATCGTTCGTCTCTGGAAAACTCCATGCACCTCGTCCCAATCATCCGCCTGCCGTAATCCACCCAATCACAGCACCACCCAGCGCCGCCACAGCCACCACCACCCAATGCCACCTTGCCACCACCCGTGCGACGAACCTGGAATCGGTGGCATCCAGTGCCGCTGCATCAGATGCAGCAGGGCCATTCCCGTCCGACGCCGGCATGCTAACCGTCTTTCCGACGGCAAAACCCAATGTATCAGCCTCGGACAAGGCTTCGGCTTTCACTGTCTCGTCCGACCATTGATCGGAACCAGGCGCCGCTGCAGATGCGCCCCTGTTTTCGGGCATCACGGCGCGCGTCGGATTTTTCCCTCCTGGATCTTGGGGCATGTCGGTCTCCAGACCCTGAGCCAAGGCCACGTCCGCCTGGTATTCCGCGAGAAAAAGTGACCGGACGAACCGGCCGAGCCTGTCACGGCTCATCCGAGGATTGATGTGCGAAAGCGCCACCGACAATTCGTCCCGCATGGCGGCGGCGCTGTGATATCGATCCTCTGGTTTCACGGCCAGCGCCTTGCCCAGAATGGATCGCTCGGATTGTCCCAGCAGTTCCTGGAGACTGGCAGACAGACCGTATCGACCCTGGTCGGCCGGCCTGCGGCCCGTCAAGAGTTCGAGGAGAAGGACCCCCACGGAATAAATGTCTGCCATGGGTCCCGTAGCGCCTCCCGACACAGCTTCCGGCGCCACATAAGAGTCCTTTCCCATCACCACGCCGCCTTGCCGCATCCCGACGCCGAAATCGATGAGTTTGACGTCGCCTTCATAAGAAACCACGACGTTTTCCGGACTGACATCTCCATGACAAAACCCGGACCGTCCATCGAGGCGTACCCGATGCGCATAGGCCAGGGCTTCACAGACGTCTCTGGCAATGAACAGGGACAAATCTCTTGGCAGCACGATCCCGTCCTCGCGGGCCCTGTCCAGAATCCGCCGCACGTCCCGCCCCACGACATACTCCATAGCCATGAAGAGCTGTGACCCATCTTTGCCTACATCGAAGACCTGGGCAATGTTGGGGTGTGAAAGCCGCTGGGCCACAGACACCTCTGCCAGGAACCGTCGCTGAAAATCCTCGTTCGATGCCAACTCGGGTCGGATTCTCTTGAGCGCCACGATGCGTCCGGAAATTCCTCGAACCGCCGCCCGGGCCAGGTGCAGCTCGCCCATCCCCCCCCGGGCGAGTTGGCGCAACAACCGGTAGGGCCCCACGAGTTGCTGCGCCGCCATGACCAGGGATTGTTCCGCCCAATCTCCGCTCTCGGCTTGCAGGAGTGCAACGAGCATCTCATCGGCGGACCCGAACCGTTGATCCCGGTCGTAGGCCAGAGCTGCCGCGAAAAAAGACACCCATGCTTCCGTTGCCTCCAGCGGTGCCAGGACTGCCCGGAGCCTCTGCTCGAACCACCGGCGCTCGGACAAATCTTCTGCGGCATCCCAGGGCAACGTGCCAGACAGGGCAAAACAAAGCACTGCCGCAACCGAATAGAGATCCGAAGCCACGTCGGGTTGTCCGCCCTGCAACAGTTCCGGGGCACAAAACCCCCGGTCCCAGTCATCATCGAGTTCGGAAAGAGATGCCAGGCCAAACCCAATGACTTTCACGTCCACCGATCCAGTCTCCTCCTGGACCATCACGTATCTCGGCCTGATCGCCCCGTGCAGGACTCCCAGTCCATGGGCCGCGGCCAGACCCGACAGCATCTGCTCACCCACCGAAGCGGCAGCGGTCACATCGAGGGCTCCCGACATCTGAACCAGGTTCAGCAAAGACCTGCCTCGGCACAGTTCCATGGCCACATAGCCGCGGTCCGCCTCCGGACCCACATCGTAGACTGCGGCCACATTCGGGTGCCGGACCCGAGATGCCAACCTCGCGGCCTGGATCAGTCGTTCGCGTCCCGCGGCAGCCACCTCACCTTCGATCACTTTGAGTGCGACCCGCCGGCCGACGGGAAGTTGCTCCGCTTCATAGACAGACGCTTGTCCCAGATCGTCGAGCCTTCGGATCAACCGGTACCGCCCCCCCACCAAAGAGCCGTCACCCGCTCGCGTCTTCGAATCCACCGAGCCGGTGTTTTCCATGGTTGACCTCGCTGTCTCCTCGATTCAATATGCAGCCATGTATCCAGGACCAACTCTCGTCATTGGAATCGCCGGTGGTACTGGCTCGGGCAAAACTACCATAGCCCGAAAAATAGTTGAAGCCCTGCCCGAAGGAACAGCGGTCCTGGTGGACCATGATTCCTACTACCGGGATCTGTCACACCTTCCCATGGAGGAGCGGGTCAAGGTCAACTTCGACCATCCAGACTCCCTGGACAACGGACTTCTCATCGACCACATCAAGGCGCTGCGAGCGGGCCGGGGGGTCGACAAACCCATCTACGATTTCAAGATCCACACCAGACTCCCCAGGACCGAGCCGGTTCCATGGGCGCCTGTGGTGGTGGTGGAGGGCATCTTGATCCTGGCCGATCCAAGAGTCCGCGAACTACTCGACATCAAGGTGTTCGTGGACACCGATGCCGACATCCGTCTCTTCCGCCGCATCCGCCGGGACATCCGGGACCGAGGCAGGAGTTTCGAGGCGATCCGAGCGCAGTACTACGCCACGGTGCGCCCCATGCACCTTCAGTTCGTAGAACCCTCCAAACGCTGGGCTGACGTGATCATTCCCGAAGGAGGACACAACATGGTGGCCCTGGACATGGTCATCGGAAAGCTCTTACAATTCCTCAACAGCCCCGCGGGGCTGGGAACCGCCCACTAACCACCACAACACGGCCGGCAGCACCCGGCCGCCAACCGCTCCTCACCGCCACAGCAGGGCCCGCAAGGGTCGGGCACCCACGAACATCCCCTCCACAGGTTTTCGAGCGGGCTTTCGAACGAGTCCGTTGAATGAGATGTTCAAACTCGGTCATCGAAAAGAATAGAAATCCAGACCGGTAGCCCCAAGACCCCAATTTTTGTGAAGCGCCATGAGCCCCACCATGCCGCGCCCCACAGACCACGCCTGGTACCGGCCTTCGCTGGGAATCTGCACCAAAATCCTCGCCCGACCGTTGTGCACCTGGAACAAATAGAACACCTCTTTGTCCGACTGCCTCCGCTTGAGGGCCAACGGATTCTGCGGATCTACGATCAGAGAAAAATAGGGGCTGGCGCCCAGGAACATCTGGACCAACGAACTCGCCCGGAAACGTTCCATGGGCTCGGGTACGGAAACGAGACGACGCTCGTTGGTCGGAGTCACGAGCACCATCTGAGGCTTGCCCCCCTGGTCATCGACGATGAGCAGCGGGTCCAGAGCGGAATGTTTCTTTCGGAAAAGCCGCATCTTCTCCCAACCGATGGCGTCCTTGATGGGCCGTTCGCGAACCACCTTCCTGGTGGCGACATCGTAAATCGCCTCCCGGTCCGGAAGCCTGATGTCGCGGGCCTTGTCGTAGCGCCCCCGAATCTTGCCCACGACATCGAGATAGTCGTTCCGAAAATAGAGCAGATCCATCACGGGGTTGGTCAGGCGTCCCCGCTCATCGGTCACCACCCGATAGAGGGATTTTTTCCGAAGACCGGGATAATTCAAAACCGTCACGGAATGTACGGTGATGCCGCGACGCCGTCCCTGCGTATAGACCACACAGCGCGATTTTCTGGGCCGACAACGAAGGTCTCGCACATTCGGAAACGTTTTCACCGTACCGGCGCGCCAGTCTATGAGCGCCCAGTTTTTCGCCTTCCCGAGGGACCAGGACAAGACCACGAATCGTCCGTCGGACGTCCAACGCAGACTGGCCGGCATCGTCGTATAACGTGCAATGGGAATCTTCTTGATGATCCGCCCACCCTGGATGGCCGCCACGGACAAACGGACGTCAGCATCGGAAATCACATGCACGAACGCGACCCGCTTCCCATCTGGACTCACGGCAAAATGGGCATCGATGTATCCCCTGCGCACCCGAATCCGTCCCCGTTTGTGCGCTCCAGCCCACACCCTCGGAGTGACGGCCAGCAATGATCCGGCGAGCAACAATCCAATCAATCGCCGCATGGCTCCTCCTCGTCGATTGCAAAAGCCCATGTAAAACACCAGGCCCGTTTTTTCCGCCGTAGCATCTTACAGGCTTTGTTGAAAGTCAACTCCTGCAATGACCAAGTGACCAGACAGCGATCACTTCCACAAACGAAAGCAGCAAACCCTGGTTCCAAATTCGTCATTCAATTGACAAAAAAGCGAAATATGCCCTAAACTTTCCGTCAAGACAAAACAGCATCGTCAAACAGGCGGGATCGTAGGGACTGTCAAGATGGGGCATTGGACGAAAAAGCACGACACAACAGGCGCATCCCAACTGAGCACCAACATCGCACTGTGGAGCATGGTGCTGGTTTGGGTCCTGATTTCTTCGGCAGCGTGCCGCGCTGACTTTCCTGCGTCACTCTTGCACGCCGATGGTGCCCCCGATGCAGCCCTCGATGCGGACAGCCTCCTGGACGCAGCTCTCGATGCGGCACAGCTTCGCGACAGCAGCATCGACACCAACCATGCCCGGGATGTTGCTGTCGACGCAATCGAGCCCCATGACAGCAGCATCGATGCCGCCTTCCTGGACCCTGCAATGCTCGACAGCGCGCTCCAGGATGGGACCACCCCCGACGCAGGGTCCATCTGCGGCAACGGTGTCAAAGAACGCGGTGAGGCCTGCGACGACGGCAATCAGACATCGGGCGACGGCTACAGCGCAACCTGCGAAATCGAATGTTCCAACGGCTCGACCACGGACTGCAACCCCCAGGGCCAGACAATCACGCCGTCTTCGGCCTTCGTGGATCAGGAGCCACCAACGGGATACATTCAATGTGCGGGATTCCAGAATACAAGTGACAACGATGTCGGCCCCCACTGGGACGGCAACTGTATCGGTGCCCTGCATCACTTACGCATCCGATACTGGGACACGTGGGGCCGGGCCCTGTGACTCATATCGTGATGCCGGGAAAACACCGACTGGAAGCCGAAGAAAACGGCAGAGTGATTGCAGTCAAAGAAATAGACCCGACACCGGGGGCAAAAATCGCATGGATGGCATCTTGGGCTCATCCAACAAATGGAGCCGCAGTGGCAACAGGGGTCTTGGCCCTGTTCACCAACTGGTCCAACCCCTTCGGCAGACAGGAACGTCAACTCTCCGTCGGTGCCACGATGGGCCCCAAGGGGGGCAACCTCACCATCTCGGGAACTTTTTGATCCTCCTCTGAAGTCTTGTACAAAGTTCCCAAAAAAGGCAACTCCCAAGACAAACAAACTCCCATGCGAAAGCTTGATTGCCCCCCCCAAAAGCCCTATGCTTTGGTCTGCGAAGCAATGAACCCGTCGGCGTCTGCTGCGACTCTGCGAGCCGACGGTTGGGAGGTGTGTCATGCGTGTCGGTTCCATACTGGGTCTGGTGGTCATGCTCTTTGGCTTGGGCGCCTCAGCGTCCCCAGAGGCGGTCACCGCCGGGAGGGCTGGGGTCAACTCCCTGGTCAACAATCAATATGACGCAGCCGCAGACTCTCTTCAGAGAGCCACTCGTCTCGATCCCCAAAATCGTCTTTGGTGGATCAATCTCGGCTGGGCCCGGACGGCGCTCAACCAGGCCGACGAGGCATTGAAAGCCTTTGCCAAGGCGCAGAAACTGACCAGCCCCAAGGAATTTACAATCATGGGCTGGATCCTTTGGGGGGCTGCAGCGGCCTATGAGAAAAAGGGCGATTGCGCCAACATGGCTCGTCGACTCACAGACTGGCTTTCGCTCCTCTCGGCCCAGCCTCTGTCCGTACGCAACGCAGCGCTGATGAAAAAGCAGGCCGCCATCGCCAGAGAAAAGATCCGCACCTGTCCGGCCCGCATGGCCCGGCGCCGCCGCTAACGACATCCGGATTCCACCGGCTCGTATCCACGGGATCCATCTCACCGGGCCTGACAGTGAACCTGGTCGGGCACCCAGAGGTCGTCTATGAAAGATTTCCGACGCATCGCAGCCTGTGCAACCGGGCTCTCCCTGCTCATCTCCACCTGCGCCTGTGCAGCGTCAGCATCCACAGGACCAACGAGCTATCGCCTTTCCCGGATGCCCGTGATCTACAGTGTCCTGGACAAGATTCGCACCAGATACGTCAATCCGAGCCGCATCGAACCCAAGCGCATGCTCCTCGCGGCCCTCGATTCCATCGAGCGTCGAGTACCGGAGATACTCATCCAACCCATGGATCGAAAACATGCGCACAGCATCGTGGTCCAAGTGGGAGCTCAATCGAAGAGGTTCGATGTGTCGGGAATTCGCGCCCCTTGGGAACTCACGAAAATCTTTCGAGAGCTCTTCCGGTTCATTGGTCCGAGACTCCACAAGGATACCGACCCCAAGCAAGTCGAGTTTGCCGCTGTCGACGGCATCCTCTCCACGTTGGATCCCCACACCATCCTCATGCGCCCTGAATTTTTTCAGGAACTCGAAATCGACACCAGTGGGCATTTCGGTGGATTGGGAATCGAAATTTCTGTCTGTGATGGACGGCTCACCATCCGCCGCCCCCTCCCAGGCACCCCCGCATGGAAAACGAGAATGAAATACGGACAGGGCATTTTCCGCACAGCGCCCACAAGTCAGGCCGCCAAGCTCGTTTTCCATAAGGGACGATGGATTCCCAAGACAATGAAACCAACCGACCCGCGACTCTCTGTTCGAAGGGGCGACGAACTGGTCCGGCTTCGAGCCGGTGACCGAATCGTCCGGATCCAGGAAGAGTCCACCGTCAACATGACCCTGTCGGAATCGGTCAAGCGTCTCCGGGGAAAACCTGGAACAGACGTCCTCATCTGGATCACAAGGAAAGGATGGCGCAAACCCAGGCCGTTTCTCATCCAAAGGGCCGAGGTGCATGTCCGAAGCGTCACATATCAGGATTTAGGAAACCACGTCGGATACGTCAAGATCTCGAAGTTTTCCGCCACCACCGGGGCCGAACTGCGCAAGGTCCTCGTCACACACGCAAAGCTCAACGGCCTCATCATGGACCTGCGGGACAACCACGGCGGCCTGCTCGACCAGGCTGCTGCAGTCATGGATCTGTTCGTCCAATCGGGCACTTTGCTCGCCGCCAAGGAATCGGGGCGTATCAAGCCCATCCGGGCGCGCAGAGCCACGACCGCTGCACCCAAACTTCCCCTGGTCGTCTTGACCAACGAGGAGACGGCGAGCGCAGCGGAAATCGTCGCTGCAGGACTCAAGCAACTCAACAGGGCTTTGACATTGGGCCGCAGAACTTTTGGAAAAGGTTCGGTCCAGATGATTTTTCGCACCCCTTTCCACACAGCCCTCAAGCTCACCATCAGTCAATGGCTCGCACCGGGAAACCTGTCCATTCAGGGGCGGGGCCTGGTGCCGGACGTGGCTGCCGTCCCGGTCCGCATAGAAAAGGGAAAGCCCATCGAATACTTGAGCCAGCCGGCCGGATTCAGAAAAGAAAAGGATCTCAAAAGGCCGCTTGGCGTGCCCACCGCCGAACTCAAAAGCAAGCCCCTGGCGGTCATTCATTACCTCCGGCGCCCTGTCCCACCTCGGGCACGCAGTATTCCCTGCCGGTATTGCGGCCAACCCAAAGGAATGGACCGGCCTCGCAACCCATCGATCTTCTACAAAGACTTTCCCGTTTTCCTGGCAGAACGCCTCCTCAGAGAGGCTGGACGCCAAAGACGCCTCGCCATGCTGGCAGCAGGCAAGGGCGTCCTGTCATCCGTGGCAAAAAACGAGGATATGTCCATCACGAAACGACTCGAGACCCTGGGCGTCGACTGGACCAGGGCACCAGGTAAACGGCGACGGCCGCCTGTCGTGACCGCTCATTTTACCACCAAGCGTCTCCGGGTGAAGGCGGGATCCAAACTGACCATCAAAGCCGTCGTGACCAACCAATCCAGCGAACCGGCCTACCGAGTCCGGGGATTGCTCGACAGCACCAATCCTTTCATCAAGGGTCGCGAACTGCTGTTTGGCAAAGTCCCGCCATCCGCATCACGCAAGGCCGAAGTAACGCTGCGCATTCCTTCCGCCTTGGGGACACAAAAAGACCCGATCACCGTCCGCCTTTTCACAGACGAAACGCATCCGGCCGGCTCGGCGCAAGGAACGGTCACAGTCGAAGGCCAATCGAGACCGAACTTTTCTTTCTCCTATGGAGTGATCGAAAAGGCGGGTGCCGATGAAGACGGCCTCTTCGAGGTGGGTGAGACCTTGCTCGTCCATATGACCGTCTCCAACCGGGGTAAGGGAAGCCCCCAGGAAGCCTACGCCGTTCTTCAAAACCAGTCCGGATCCGCCATCGACGTTGCCTCCGGACGTTTTCGCATCTCCGATCTCAAGCCGAACCGTTCGAAGAAAGTCTCCTTTCGACTCAAGATTCAGAAAGTGCCCCGATCTGGTGTGGTACGGCTTCGCCTCCGTGTCTACGACTGCGTTTCAGGAGTAAGCCTATCGAAAAAGATCGCCCTGCACGTCTGGCCTTCCGGCACGGACATCGCGCATGTCCGCGGAACTGCCGCCCTCGAAAGAAACGCAACGAAAATCCGTCTTTGTCCCGACCAGCGTTGCACGCCGCTCGCAGTGGCCTCGGCAGGCACGACCCTGACCCTGTCGGGAAAGATCGGAAAGTGGTACATGGTTCGACTCAAAGGCTCCCAGACGGGCTTCGTCCCAGGGAATGCTGTTCGGATACTGAAGGGGCATCCACTGCGGCGCGGAGTCATCCGATCTGCAACGAAGATCGTTCCACCGAAGATAGTCATGAAACCCGTTCCGTTGGAGGCTTCGAGTCGATGGGTGGCCATCCGAGGATTCGTGACGCATCCGAGCAAGGTCGCAGACATGTTTGTGCGCGTATCCAACCCAAACAAGAAAATCTATGAACGCAAAGCCGCCTACTTGTCCAACAGAAACGGGCGGGATCGCAGGCGGATGGGTTTCAATGTCCGGGTGCCCCTGTGGCCCGGAAAGAATATCATCGAAGTGATCGCCCGGCACGACGACGAAATTCAGACCACGGTCCGGCGCGTGACGCTGGTTGCCCCGATGCACTCGACACATCACCAGGCGCCCCAACAACACTGACCGGCCATGACGACCCAATTCCCGATCAGATTCGGCAAATACCTTCTCCTGGAAAAAATCAGTTCAGGAGGAATGGCTGAAGTCTATCGGGCAAAATCTTTCGGAGTCGCAGGCTTCGAAAAGAGCCTCGCCGTCAAACGCATCTTGCCACACATCAGTGAAGACTCTGAATTCGTGGCCATGTTCATCGACGAGGCAAAAATCGCAGCAGGCTTGCACCATGCAAACATATGCCAAATCGTGGAGTTCGGCCGGGTCGGGGACTCGTACTTCCAGGCCATGGAATACGTGGCCGGCCGGGACATGCGCACGGTGCGAAATCGTTTCCGGGAACAAAACCGACGATTGCCCGCGAACGTGGTGCTCCACGTCATGGAAAGGGTCTGTGACGCCCTCGACTATGCCCACCGAAAAAAGGATGTCCTCGGACAACCACTGGGAATCGTCCACCGAGACGTCAGCCCGCAAAACGTCTTGGTCTCCTTCGACGGAGCCGTCAAACTCATCGATTTCGGCATTGCCAAGGCAGCTCACCGCGTTGCCAAGACCCAAGCCGGTCAAATCAAGGGGAAGTTCGCTTATCTGAGTCCGGAACAGATCATGGGCCAACCACTCGATGGGCGTTCCGACATTTTTTCGCTCGGCACGGTTATGTGGGAATTGCTCACGGGCCGGGACCTCTTCACCGGGGCCAACGAGATGGATATCTTGCGGAAGATCATCCGCGCCGACATCCCATCCCTGACCCGGATCGCCCCTTCCTTGCCCCGCGAACTCGAAAACCTGGTAATGCAGGCTCTGGCGCTGAGCCCCGATGACCGGTATCCCACTGCCGGGGATTTCATGGAAGAAATCCAACGCGTTGCCTTCCACCTCGGAATGAACCTGACCGGATCGGATATGCAAGCCTTCATGCACCAGGAGTTTGCCCGGGAGATCGAGGAGGAAGAGGCCAAGGTTCGCCGGTTTTCGAGCCTGAGCAAAGAAACTCGACTCCCAGAATTCTCCGGCCAGGAGGATTCCGACAAGAACCTCCATGGACATCCCCAGACCGTGGTCACCTTCTCCGGAAGAAGACTCATGCCCAAGCCGGTGCGCCCCCCCATGGAAGACGATTTCGCGGACGATGAAATGACTGTGGTCATGGGACTCGAGGAGGAAGAGACGTCGGGTCGTCGAGCAGCTCACCCCAATGTCGAAGACATCTCTTCAGAGGTCCTGGAACTCGACGAAGCAGACATCGAGGAAGTCGACGAGGCGCGGGAACTCGACGAAGCGGACATCGAAGGAGCGGCCAAGGCAGAGAATTTTGCCGAAGCGGACGTCGAAGCGTTCGGCGGTTCACCGGAAAATTT
Source organism: uncultured Myxococcales bacterium (assembly GCA_964539505.1). GTDB lineage: Bacteria > Myxococcota_A > Polyangia > HGW-17 > SLPX01 > CAZIJS01. Next base: position 839 of record CAZIJS010000030.1, on the reverse strand, counting down.
GCCACAAGCCGATGACGGAGACTGGACCTTCGATCCCAGACAGCCCGACTCTGAACCCATGGACCATGGCGCATGGGACAGGGAGGGACCGGAATCGGGACATGATTGGAATGAAGACGGCCCCACGAACCTGGCCTGGGAGGATGCTCTCGCCGACGATGTCGGTGGACTCGGCCAAGACTGGAGCGAAGACAGAGACGACGGAAACGACGCATGGATGGAAGGCGATGGCCCCACGGGAGAAGACGGCCCCACGGGAGAAGACGGCCCCACAGGAGAAAGTTGGGCGGCCGCAAACCTGGACGAAGAGTCCCGGCTGAAGGAACATGATTGGAACCCCGAGGCTGCAGCCTCGGGGGACTGGAACGACCCCATCGACGATGCATCGGCCTGGCCGGACGAAGTGCCATATGCCAAACCAAATGAGTCCCCCGACAACCAGGACAAACTCGCAAAAGCCCAAGAAACCATAGATTGGGACTCAGACGAGGGCACGGTGAGTTCCTGGCCCGATCCGTCCGAGTGGGAGGACGAGCAGACTTCTTTTGATTCGAAGACCGGAGAATCTCCCTCGACCGACGACCTTCTGAACGAAGCAGAATCCCTCCTGGAAGAAGAATCCGCCGACAACCCTGCTGCAGAAAAAAACACCGAACCCCTCGACTCAGACGATATCGAGGAAATCGACAGCTCTGAACTCATCGAGGAAATCGATGAGGAAGACATCGACGACCCCACCTGATCTCGACGACCCCACCTGATCAACCGATGCTCAGAACCACGACAGCGACGCCCGTGAGAAACTGGAAAAGAACGAATCAGACACCACTGTTCTCATG
>CAZIJS010000029.1:22862-32992 GCA_964539505.1 uncultured Myxococcales bacterium | reverse complement strand
ATTGGGTCGCATCTGCCTGGCACAGATGCGTACCAACCAGGATTGGTTGTACCATGTGGTGGGATTTCTCGACGACGACCCACTGCGCAAGGGCCGGACCATCGATGGCCTGCGGGTGTTGGGCGATCTGGGCGACCTGGAGGACATGGTGCGTCGCACCGGAGCCAAGGTCCTGGTGGTCGCCATGCGCGACATGTCCGAGGAGGAGCAGCAGCGTCTGGAAGGGCTCTGTTCCAGACTGGGATTGGACTGCCTCAGGCTTCGGATCGACCTGGTGCCACGGCAACGGTCTTCATAGCGTTGGAGGTTTGGGCGGGGCCGTGACGGCGGCCTCCGGGCTGGGGGCGTTCAAATGCCCAGGCAGTTGTCTGGACGGTAGAAGATCGTGGTCGTCGAGGCGTTCGTCGAGCCGGGTGCCAGGCCACGGAAATCGATGCGTTTCATGCCCTTGGCTTCGAGATAGGCAATGCCCTCCTGGTAGCGGGCACGGTCCGTGTTGTCCCAGAGAATGATCCCGTCGTCTCTGAGGGCGTCGAAGCCGTTTCTGGCACATTGGACGCGATACCTGCCGTCTACCACCACGACGTGGAACCGTCGGCCTTGTTCCAGGACGATTTCGGGATACCGACCCTTCGGCGGAAGCGGCTCACAGAGGATCGTGACCCTGCCGTCCCTGTCGGTGATGTCAAAAACTCGGCGGCACCAGTCCGGATCGTGCTCGCAGGACGTGATCTGGCCGACCCGTTCGGCCCACCAGAGAGTGGAACTTCCAGCACCATACTCGAATACGGACATGTCCTCTCGGACCCTGTCGGCAAGAAAATGGATGGCGCCATAGGTCATCCAGGGCAAGGGTCTGCCCTGGCTGTCCAGGGGGCTGTTTGCCCTGAAGCTGTCGAACCAGCCTTCTGTGTGGAGGATGCTGTCCGAGCGGGCCATCATGGCCAGACCTGCGAGGTTGGACGTGGGAGGTGTGGCCCGGATCAGGGTCCAGATGGGTTTTGCGATCATCCGTTTCACTCCTTGTGTCTCACGAGCCGATTGGCGAGAGCCAGGGACTCGAAGGTGCCGGCATCGGTCCACCAGCCGTCGAGGATCGCATGGTCCAGCAGGTTGCGACGCAGATAGGCGTTGTTGACGTCTGTGATTTCCAGTTCGCCGCGACGGGAAGGCTGCAGTCCTTCGATGATATCGAAGACCTGATGGTCGTAGATGTAGATCCCTGTCACCGCCAGATTGCTCGGAGGTCGCTCGGGTTTCTCCAGGATGCGCAGGATGCGGCCTTGGTGCACTTCGGCCACGCCGAACCGTTCCGGGCGGTCTACCTCCATCAGAAATATCTTTGCTCCAGTGCCTCGGTATGTTGCCACCTGGTTGGTCAGGTCCGTAGAGAAGATGTTGTCTCCCAGGATCACCAGGATGGGATCTCCAGAGGCAAAGTCCCTGGCCAGTCCGAGGGCCTGGGCGATGCCGCCTGGTTCGTCTTGCACCCGATAGGTGAACCGACAATCGAAGTCTCGTCCGCTGCCCAGAAGGCCCACCACGGCACCCATGTGCTCGGTGCCCGTGACCACGAGGATCTCGGAGATGCCCGCCCTGGTCATTTTTTCGATGGGGTGGAAGATCATGGGCTTGTCTCCCACCGGGAGGAGGTGTTTGTTTGTGACCTTGGTGAGTGGATAGAGCCGAGAACCGCTTCCCCCGGCCAGAAGCACACCTCTCATAGATCGTTCTCCTGGTGATCGTTTGTTTGCTGTGTCGCATGGTGGTCCAATTGCTGGATCCAGGTTTCCAGGGCGACTCTCCAGTCAGGCATCTGGTCCAGGCCCAGCCATTCGAGCTTTCGGTTCCTCAGCACGGAATAGGATGGTCTGGGCGCATCCAGCCCCAGCTCGGAGCTGGAAACCCTGTCGAACGCATCCTCGATGCCAAGAAGGACGGCCATGTGTTGGCCGAAATCAGCCCAGGTGGTCTCGCCATGGCAGGCCACGTGATAGAGACCTCCTGGGACCTTTGCCGACAGCATGGCCAGGAGCTGTTCTGCGACAGCCTTACTCCAGGTGGGTGCCATGATTCGTTCGGAATCGAGTTTGGGTCTGGGTCCCTCTCTGAGGAGCGCCGGGAGCCGGGCCGGCAGGTTGCGGCCAAAGGAGCCATACAAGTTCCCCACCCTGACAACCAGGTTGTTCGGGCTCGCCGCCAGGACGGCCCTGTCGCCAGACAGCTTGGATCGCCCGTACTGGCTCAGGGGGGCGACTTCGTCTTCTTCGCAGTAGGGGCGGCGCTGCCTGCCGTCGAACACGAAGTCCGAGGAGAAGGACACCAAGGGCACCTGGGCATCCCGGCAGGCCCTGGCCAGAAGCTCACTGCCCCAGGAGTTTACGAAGAAGGCCCTGTCCGGGTCTCGTTCCGCCTGGTCCACTCTGGTCATGGCTGCCGCCGAGATCACCAGGTCGGGCTTTGTGTCCTGCAGGATTCTTCGGATCGCGCCACGATCCGTGATGTCGCATTCTGCACGACCGGCCTTCGTGACCAGCCATCCAGCAGCCGGGGCGGCTTTGGCGATTTCCCGGCCAAGGTTTCCTTTGGCACCGAGAATCAACATGTGGCCCATTTGGTTGACCTCATCGTCTCTGGTTCGTTTGTCAGGGTCGGCTGTGTTGCTGTCGGCCCCTGGTGGGCTCCACCAGAATTTTGAGTCGTTCCAGCCTGTGTACCAGGCGTCTTTCCGTTCTCGTATCACCCTGTGTCTTGGCTATCTGGATGAGCACCCGGAGCAGGGGGGGGCGATTTCTGAGCGGCACGTCTCGATTGGACATGAGTTCGTCGATGAGTTTTTTGGCTTCGGCTGGACGGCCTTGTTTCAAGGTCAGCCTGGCCGCCTGTGCCGTGAGCTGCAGGTCTGCGGGAAACGACCTGAGTCCTTCCATGGCCAGGTCCAATGCCTTTTGGGTGCCTTCCGTGCGCTCTGCCAGCCGAATGGCACCCAGATATGCCTTGGGACTTGGCTTCACGGCAATGAGCTTTTCGATCCACCAGAGGGCTGTCTTGATGTCACCTCTGCGTCTGGCCAGAGACGCGAGGCTGGAGAGCACCCCTGCCCGATCGGGCCAGGTTCGCGCCGTTCCCACCAATAGAGCGGTGCCAAGTTGGATGTGGCCTTTGTCGATGAGGCTGCGGCCCAATCGGGTCCAGGCATCCGCATTCTTCGGTAGGGGGCTGGTCAGGGCTGCCACCAGGGTCAGTTCAGTGACTCGTTGCGTCTGTTGTTGGAGCAACAGGCCCGGCAGCGGCCTTCCCAGAATTGCTTGGGCGGTTCCTTCCGATGCAAGCCTGGTGGCGGCGATTTCGGGCATGCGGATGGCTGCAAGCGTGAGGCTGAGCCTGCGTATTTTTTCCAACAGACTGCTGGTCATTTTCAGACCGCGCTGAAGGGCGATTCGGTACTCCTGCGCGGCTTGTGTCTGTCGGTCGCGTCTCTCCAGGACCGTGGCCGCCACCAGGTGAGGCCATGCGGCATTGGGCTTGAGCAACAGGGCGTGGTTCACCCAGGCCAAGGGTCTGCCTCGGCCTGCTTCGAGCAGGGCGACTGCCATGAGGGTCTGGAGATGATAATCGGCTGGATGACGCGTGAGGGCCTGCTCCAAGAAGGTCTTGGCGTCGTTTCCTCTGGCGTTGGCCAGCAGAAAATGCGCCTGTTTCGTGTCCGCGCGCAGGTTGTGGGGTGCGGCCCATTGCCAAGACAGAATCGCACATCCGAATCCCAGGAGTAGGACCAGACCTGCGGCGGCGTAGGAGAGCTGACGCAGTTTGATGAGTCTGCGGCCTGTTGGCCGGTCTGGAGATGTTTTGGTTGAAGATGACGACATCTTCCTCTGTGCCGCTGGTTGTCCCTGGGACTCGTCACGACGAGATCTGTGCCGCGAGGATCGTGCGTTGCGGCGATCTCTGGCCAGGCATTGTCCGGCGAGCAACCCGGCCATCAGGGCGGCCGGGAAGGCCGTTCCGGCAAACTCGAGGTTGAAGTCGCCCAGATTTTGCACCAAAATTCCCACCAGGGCCGCAGACAAGCCCGCTCCCGCAGCGTCCAGATTGCATCGTCGAAAATAGCGCCAGGCTCCCATCAGTCCCAGGATGACGAGCAGCCCGGTCACGATGAAGCCTGTTTCGGCGCTGAGCTGGACAAACCAGTTTTCCGCGTGGGTCACCGTGCCGCTGGTCAGGTCGTTGTACCTGGTAAACGCCACCTGGTAGGCGCCGCGGCCCACGCCGGCAAAGGAGTGGTGGAACGCCATGTCCAGGCCGCGGCCCCAGAGGGCGACCTTCGTGTCCTCGGGGATGCCCGAGATCCCTGTGGCACCAAAGGCTTCACGCAGAAAGGAGACAGATGGCAAAAGCCCGATGACCACCAAAGCGACGGCCGAGGCTCCTTGCCAGAGCGCGCCTGTAGAAATGGCTCCAGAGCGCCAGAGAATCACGGCCAGCACGAACAGTCCAGCCAGCCCCCCTGCATAGCCGCCGCGACTTTGGGCCAGCATGAGGAGAAATCCGGGAAGCAGGGTCAGGGCCAGAGAGACGTTGCGTTTCCTCCCTCTGGGCAGGTTCAGCGACAGCCCCAGATGGAGCATGGTGGCCATGAGATAGAGGCCGGCGGCGTGGTTTTCGTTGACCATGGGGGCCAGGGGCGAAATGCTCTTGGCCAGGGGCCGGTAGACCCACCAGACCCGTCCTGGATCCGTAAACCAGTTGACCAGGGCTGCGCCGGCCACCACCAGCAAGATGGCGTCGAGGCCCCAGGCAAAGCGCAGGGTCTCTCCCCTGCGCCTGGCCACCACGGCGCCGGCCAGGACCAGAGCGGCCAGGGCTGCTGCGTGGAGCGTGGCCAGGACGGTGCCGGGTCGATCCCAGCTCAGGGTGGATGCAGGCGGGTGGGACAATCCCTGGGTCACTGTCGAGAGGATGGTGCTGGTCAGGGAATCGAAGCGGCCCAAGCCTGGAATGATTTGTATGGCTGAAAAAAGGGCGAGCAGACCTGGGACCCAGAAGGCAAAGCGGATGGCCGTAGTGCGGCGATGGCGCAGGGAATAAATCAGCGCCACAGTACCCAGGAGCAAGGCCGCCGAGTCGAGGATCACCTGGTTGCCGGGATGGACTCCTCCCACGAGCACCCAGGCAGCGGCACAAGTGAGCCACAGCCCCGCCATGAGCACCGGTCTGGTGCCGTCGAACCAGTTTTGTAGACGACGGAGGATGCGGATCAAAACAGGCGCCTGGGTACGTAGATGACGTCCTTGGGCCGCAGCATGAAGTTCTGGATGCGGCCTTCTCCAATGTCCTGGACTCGGACCCGGATTCGATGTTTGCGGCCATCCACCACTCTCGTGATCGTCGTGGCATTCTGGTCGGCCCGGTCGGTGAAACCACCGGCAGCGGTGATGGCGCCGATGATGTCCATGTCGTCTTGGTAGGCATAGACACCCGGCTTTTTTACCTCACCGAATACGGTCACTTTTTTCCAGGAGTATTCCTTGACGTAGATGTGGACCTGGGGATTTCTCAGATACCCCTGGCTCAGCCGCTTTTCCAGCAGTCTGGCTGCCACGGGCGGTGTCAGGCCCGCCAGTTTGACCTGGTGGATGTAGGGAAAGTTGATGGTGCCGTCGGGTTCCACCCGGTAGAGGTCCGGCAGGCCGTCTTCACCGAGGACCACGATTTTGAGTTCGTCGCCTGGGCCGATCTTGGTGTCGGAATAGCCCTTGGGCGGCTTGCCTGCGAGCACCCCGGTGCTGGGGGCGGGATGGCAAGAGACAACAAGACCCAGGAAGAGCAGCAGGGACCCAACGAGAGATCTCGATGACATGGTGGATCAGTAGGAGAATGTGGCGGTGAGCAGGGCCACGTGCTTGACGTAGTCGGACGGGAAGGAGACTCCTCCCTGACTCGTGGCGAAATCCGTGAAGTTCGCCCGGAGCTGGTAGGCCAGGGCTGCGGAGAACCAGTCGGTCACCAGGTAGCGTGCCCGCAGGCCCAGCATGATGGCGTTGTCCGTGCGGCTGTTCGGGTAGGTGATTCCAGCAGGTGGTGCCGGGATGCCTTCGAAGCCAGCCAGGAGCCAGCGGAACGTCGCGCCGAGCTGCACCACGTTGGCGATGAGGTGATTGTACGTGATGTATGCCGTGTCTACTGTGTAGTAGTCGGCCCACATCACGTCTTGGAAGTTGTGTTCATACCCAAAGGAGATCTTGGCAAAGGGGCCGATGTCTACGGCCACGTCCACCATGCCGATGGGCAGGTTGTATTGTTTTTGCGCATTGTCGTACCAGCTATAGGCGTAGCCCACTCCGGCGGTGACCACGAGCCTTGGCAGGAAGCGTCCCGACACGCCCATCATGACCCGGATGGGTTTCGAATCGGCGTTCTTGTAACCGTTGTCGTAGGCGTCCATGTAATGGGTGAACTGCCAGGTTGCGCCCAGCCACCAGGATGTCAGGGGAAAGAACTTCCACTTCGCGTAGAGTTCCGCCTGGTGATAGTAGTAGTTTGCGCCCTTGAGGTCACCTGCTTCGAAGAGGTCCACGACGAACCGGTATCCGAGCCGGATCTGGAGCATCCCGCCGCCTGGTCGGATGTTGAGGCCCAAGCCCGCCACGTTCATGTCCCGGTCGAAGTTCTTGTTGGATACGATGTAGCGGGGCTCGCTGGTCCGCACGAAGGTTTCGTGCAGGTCGAAGCCCACGATGCTGGCTGGGAATACGTCGAGGGTTCCGGCCACGTTGGCGCCGAAGAAGTCTCTTTGCGTGCGGCTGCCCAGCTCCTGGAAATAGCGCTTGTAGTCGAAGCCCAGGTACGCGGCATAGAGCACCTTGCGTGGGGCAGATCCGGGTTTGAGGTCGGACTGTGCAATGGCCAGTTTGGGATTGATGGTCAGCAAGACCGACCCGTAAGGATTGTCAGAACTGTAGAAGACGTTGCTGTCGTATCCGAAAGAGAGGTCCAGGGCGGGATGCAATGCTGCATCCCCGAGGCGAAATCCCGGGGCCTTGTACATGGGCATGCCCTTGACTTTGGGGGCGGCTCCCATTCCGCCCGAGGCACTCACGACGCCCGTTGCTGTTGCCTGCGCCTTGGCCTGGCCGTTCCATCCGAGGAGGAGAACGAGCCAGACCGTCACCGGAATGAAAATTCTTGTTCGCATCGTAACTTCAACGTCCAAAGCGCGCGCTGCCACGACCCCTGCCGATCCAACCCAATTTGTCCGCCGCGCGGTTGCCTGTTTTCCCGGAACCTTCGAGGCTGTAAGTCTCTTTCATTCCGTCATCCTTGTCAAGACTCTCATAGTGCTCTTAAAGGTTCTGTTAAAGATTTGTCTTTGATGGCCATGAGCATGCTTCGATCCAGCCATTCCCTGTCGGCCTCTGCAGGCCCTGCCATCCGCCCTTGTTGAATGAGTCCAGTCGGGTCCTAGATATACGGAGACACTTCCGGTGGACGGCCGAAGCCGTCTTCCAGGGGCCGAAACCCCTCTGGTGGATCCGTGACATCGTTGTCTGGGATGTCCTTGTCGCGTTCCACCGTCACTTTCGTGGAACCGGTGTAGCTCAATTCTTCGCCTGAGCAGCTTTCTGCATCCCGGCGCAGGCCTTCTGCCTGTTCGCGCAACAGCACCATTTTTTCGTAGAGCAGTCGACTCGTGTCACCTGCCGTGTCCCTGGGCGCTTCCTGCCGAAGGCGCTGGAGTGTCTGGCGGGCCAGTTCCACCACCGTGTTGAGGCGCGTGAGCTTTTCCTGGACGCAGTTGATCCGCACGATGTCTTTCTTTGTTCTGGCTTCCGCGAGATATTTGGCTGTCTTTGCCTTGGCGGATTCTGCGGCCCAGAGAGCCAAGGCGCCGCGGCGCAGCGCCTCCTTGGGGGCGATCATCGGCCCCTCGTTTTTCCCGGCCGGCTTGTTTTCGGCGAGCAATGCAGATGTCGCGGCCATCAGGGCGATGACACCAACGGGCAGCGCCCAATGCTTTGTCTTTCCCTTGAACATGATATCCTCCGGTTGTTCCCGTAGGGCAATCTCAACTACTCATAAAGATACCTTTATTTAAGAGGAAGTTTTGCCATGAGTCAAAGAGAAAAATGCCTGATGGTCTCCTCCTTTTCTTGGGGCGAATAGTGTTTATATTGCCTATGTGCGAACAAACGCAACATCTGAGAGGCAATGGAGGAAACGAATGTCAGATGCCAGATTGGTTGTTTGTCCCGATTGTGGCGGGATAAACAGGGTTCCCAGGGATCGACCTGCCGAGGCAGCCAAGTGTGGGGCCTGCCACAGGAAGCTTTTCCAGGGACGGCCCGTGATCTTGAATGGTGGAGTATTCCATCGCCATGTCGCCCAGGGAGATCTCCCCTTGCTGGTGGATTTCTGGGCCCAGTGGTGTGCCCCTTGCCGCATGATGGCTCCAGTCATCGAGCAGGCTGCAGCTCAGCTCGAGCCGGAAGTCCGCGTGGCAAAGTTGGATACCGAGCAGGCCCCTCAGATCGCGGCCCAGTACGGAATCCGTGCGATTCCCACGATCGTCCTGTTCAAGGATGGTCATGAAATTGCCCGTCATGCCGGGGTGATGGACCTGCGCAACCTGGTGGGATGGGTGTATCGCAACCTCGGTGGTGTCTGGAGCGGTGTGGCTGGTGCCGCCTGATGTGGGCGCGCCCCAATCATCGCAGCAGCCTTGTCTGGTGAGGCCTTCTGCCCATTGGGTCTGCATCGAGCCTTTGTCGCGCCACGAGGCGCAATTCCACAGAGGCACAATTCCACAGAAACGCAGATCCACAGAGACACAAGTCCTTAGGAACACAAATCCGCAGAAACAAGAACACAACAGCAGGGGGATGTTTCTCTTCCAAGGCGGGCTCAAGCAGATGGTGTCTCCTTCGTTTCTTGGACACTGGTCTCTCGTAGCGATTTCGTGCTATAAGTTTGTCATGTTCGTCGGCTGTTTGGTGGCTGTCTCGGCAGGGAGTGTTTTCTTTTGTTGTCGTCTCGTCGCGCAGCCAGAACCGAAAGGAGTGCGGTCGTGGGGTGGTTTCGCTTGGTCGTGGAACGAGAAAAATTTTTGCAATGGAAAAAATTTCTTGCCGTAATTGGGGTCATTATTCTGGCACAGACAGCCTGTGTGCCGGATACAGACGGTGGGCATGAAGGGTGGGCGGATTCCAGCGTCACCTGGGATGCCGGGGTGGATTCCGGACGGGATGCCACGGTCAGGCCCGATGCGACCTGGCAGCCTCCAACGAACAGCCGGGTCTACGTGAACACGCAGGACAGTCTTTTCTACATCGATCCAGGCCAGAGCGATGAGTTGGTGCTCGTGGGCAAGTTCACCGGCCCCTGCACCGAAGGCTCCGGATTCTATGATATTGCCCTGGACCAGGACCGGCGAATGATAGGGATCGCTCAGGAAGGCCTCTATTGGATTGATACGGACACTGCGGAATGCACCTATGCCTTCCAGTTCCCTCCGGATTCACCGCGTTTTTTCGCATTGTCCTATGTCAAGGGCGTGGACTCAGCCCATCCGGACAAAGACGAACTCATCGGCGCCAGTGGCACAGACGGCGAATGGGTGCTCATCGACTTTCCCGGAGAGGCCATCAGTGACGTGTTCATCCATCTGGGATACTACGATCCGGGTTTCTATCGTTGGCGGTCTTCGGGGGATATCGTGTCCTTTCAAGTTGGGCCGAATCAGTACAAGACGTACGCCACAGTGCGCTGTGAGGCATATACCGACCCGCCGTCGGAGTGCGATTCCGACTGGCTCGTGGAGGTGGACCCGGAAAACGGACAGGCCCATCCCATCGGCAAGACCGGATTCCAGCAGATTTACGGGCTTGGTTTTTGGGGCGACAGGCTCTACGGCTTTACCAACTGTCACATGGATCAGCAAACCGGGGAATGCGGACCGCCTGGCGGTGACTATATCACCATTGACCTCCAGACAGGGGCCGGAACGCTCAAGCAGCACTTCGATTCGTCTTTCTGGGGCGCGGGGAATACCACGCGACCGTATGTCGTCGAATAAGACGCTCGGGGATTCGCCTTGGGGCGACGGCTTCGCAGGAACCGCACAGGGTGCGGTT
>CAZIJS010000029.1:0-22762 GCA_964539505.1 uncultured Myxococcales bacterium | reverse complement strand
TTGGACGCGCCCTGCGGCGAAGGCCCCTCGCTGTTTCGGGGTTCTTCGATTGGGGTGGGATGTCGACTGGTTCTTCGATTGGGGCTGTGTCCGGACTGTTCGTCGGGGAGGGGCTGACAGTCGGCGGGAAACGACCGCCAGTCCGGCGGATTGAGTGGGAGTCTGAAGATGAGGCTCGGGGATTCGCCTTGGGGCGACGGCTTCGCAGGAACCGCACAGGGTGCGGTTCACCTCGCCTCGACAAAAGGGCTTGAGCTCGCCGGGGGCGAGCAGCGCCCTTTTGGACGCGCCCTGCGGCGAAGGCCCCTCGCTGTTTCGGGGTTCTTCGATTGGGGCGGGATGTCGACTGGTTCTTCGATTGGGGCTGTGTCTGGACTGTTCGTTGAGAAGGGGCTGACAGTCGGCTGTTTCTTCGGGGGGCTGGTCAGATGTCCTGCTCGATATCCAGGTCGGACGTAGGGCCTGGAGCGGGGCTTTCGGTGGTTTCCATGGTCTCGAGTTCGTCGAGGTCCTGGAGTTCATCGAGTTCGTCGAGTCCCTCGAGTTCATCGTCGGGATCGTCGATTCCTGGGCTCGATTGTGCATCGTGGTCCCAGGGGTCTGCTGCGTGATCAGTGCTGTTGTCGGGGGCAGAGGCCAGGAGGGGCGAACCAGAGAGGGGATGAGAGATGGAAGACGCTGGAACGTTTCCATGGATGGACTGGGGCTGCATGTCTTCGAGAATACGTCGGACGACTTCGAGGAGGAAAGATGCGCTGGGTCGATTGTGGGGCTTTTTGTCCATGGCGGCTAGCAGTGGTGCTCGGAGTGCTTCTGGGACGGCCTGACAGGGCTGGGGCGGCTCGTCGAGTATGTGGGCTTTCATGACGTCTTCCGGGCAGCGACCTTCGAAAGGCCGATGACCACAAAGGATCTCGTAGGTCATGACTGCAGTGGCGTAGATGTCGGCCGGTGACCGGGAGTCATCGCCCTGGATGCGTTCGGGAGCCATGTAGTGCGGTGTTCCAAAGAGCACACCGGACCAGGTGAGGCTGGAACTGCTGCCCAGGACTTTCGCCATGCCGAAATCCAGGAGCTTGACGCCGAGACTGCCGTCTTGTCTGCTGACGAGATAGATGTTTTCCGGCTTGATGTCTCTGTGCACGATCTTGTTTCGGTGCGCAGTCTCCAGTGCGTCGAGAATCTGCAGGACAATAGTGAGTCCTTCCTGGACGCCGAGCGGACCGCTCCGGAGGAGACGGTCCCTGAGGCTTTCGCCTTCGAGCAGTTCCATGACCACGTAGCGTCGACCCCGTTCGGTGACTCCTTGGTCCAAGAAACGGATGATGTTTGGATGCCGCAGGCGGGAAACGATGGCCACTTCCATTTGAAGTCGGGCGGCATCATCGGGATCGACGACGTCCTTGAGGAGTTTGATCGCTACGGACCGATCATCCACGATATCGAAAGCCTTCCAGACCACGGCCACGGCACCCTCACCGATCTGTTCTGTGAGGAGATAACGAAAACCAATGGTCCTGCGTCGGTCCATGGATGGCAGCTCTGGTGGTTGGTCGCCGATTTTTGATGCTTCCCTGTAGTAGCACAGATTTTTGATCTTGAGCACATAAATGGCGTTTTTGGGCGGCAGGCTCATTGGAACATTGCATTTCCCGTGGACTGGGTACTCTTGCCTGCGGCGAAGGTTTGGGTCATGGTGGATGTGTGGTAGGAGATGTCTCGTCGCGCATGCGGAGATCCTGGGCGGATCGTGATGTGGAGCAGATCGTGAGGAGACCGTATTGGTTGATGGGCGCCGATGATGGTTTTTGGGGACATCAGCCGGTGAGGAGATTGGGCCATGTTGACGGAACGAGGAGTGGTGATTTCGGTGGAAGGGAACAGGGCAAAGGTGCAGGTAACCCGGTCGGCCATGTGTGCCCATTGTGAGAGCCAGGGGACCTGCAATGCATTGGGTTCCTCGCCCAAGGCGGTGGTGTCGGCGGTCAACCAGGTCGGCGCGGGACAAGGAGATCTCGTAGAGGTCTCCATGAAGGAGTCGCGGGTTCTCAAGGCGGCGGCCCTGGTCTATCTCGTGCCGGTGGCCGGCCTCGTGTTGGGTGCCATGGTAGGTGATTCCCTTGCGGCCTCCATGCACATTTCGGCGGATGCCGGTGCCGGGTTGGGATCTCTGCTGGGAATTGCGGCGGGCCTGGCAGTGACTGCTGTGGCGGGCCGCAAGGCCTCCCAGTCAGGGGATGCCCTTCCCGTGATCAGTCGTGTGGTGGTGCGGCACATGGGGCCCTCGATGGAGTTGCTGGGATCCATTGGAACGGGAAAATAGAGACTGGTCGTCCTGTGTGTTTCTCTGTGTCCTTGGTTGGTTTGCGAGACGCGGACCTGGTGATACGTTTCTTTGTGGCTGTGGCCATCCCTCTCGAAAATCGGTAAAGTAGTGTCGTGATGCAAAACACGCTGCTCGTAACCACCACCACCGATCTGAGCGCCGAAAGGAGCCTGGGCGCCACTGCTTATATGATGGAGGCCCTGGCCAAGGGCAGGACGCATGGCAGCCCCTGGTTGCTATTATCTCGGCCCACGACGAGCGCCGTGGTTTTGGGGCGGTATCAGAGTATTCGGTCGGTCAACTATCAGGCCTGCAGGTCGGCTGGCCTGTCGGTGCTGCGGCGTCTCACTGGTGGAACCACTCTTTATCTGGGGCCGGGGACGCTGCATTATGCTTTGGCGTTTTCATTGCAAAATGGGCCCATCGATTGTCGTCCCAGACAGATCTTGCAAAAATACGGCGCAACGGTCACGGCGATGCTCACCGCTCTCAAACTCCGGGGACGCTACTTCGGAAAGGACCTGGTTTCCAGTGGCGACCAGCCGGTGGGGTTGCTTAGTTTCGAACTGGATGCGGCTGGAGTGGGGCTCATCGAGTCGGTCATCGGGGTAGAACGCGTCGTGCGCCCTTCAGGGGAAGTTTTGGGGCAGGGTGACTATGCAGTCAACGACGAGGACGTTCTGGGCACGCTGTTGGGACTCCGGCCGGATCTCGATTCAGCAGAGGTCACTTCGGCCGCGTTCAAGGCAGCGTCGGGCCTTTTCGGGGCCCGGCTGCAGGAGCGTTCGTTTTTGCCCCTGGAGTGCGAACGCATCAAGATGCTGGTCCGGCGCGCCAGGGTGTCCGAATCGGACGAGATGGACGGCCGGTCATACGGCAAGCGGTGGCGCAGCGGTCCCGTGCCCGAGAGCATCGGCGTCGTGGAGGCAACTGTCGGTGTGACTCAGGGCCGTTTTCTGACCGATGTGACCATCCAAGGTGATTTCATGGCGGATTCTCCCTCGGTGGCGCAGCTCCAGCAACGCCTGCGTATGTGTCCGGTGGAAAGGCGACAGGTGGCATTGATCATCGACGAGGTGTTTGGGGCCCCCAACCATGTAATCTTGGGAATACGGCGTCTTGGTTCCATCCTGGATGCCATTTTGGATGCGGCGGGCAAGGGTGTCGCCAAGGTGGAGGGCTGAGTGGGCCGCTCGCGAGCCAAGGTATTGGCGGCAACGTTGTTTCTTTGGTCCTCGGCTGGACTGGCCGGCCTTGGCTGTCGCCGGGAGCGGTTGCCGGATGGGCGGGATGGGGCAACGGCCCTGGTCCATCGAGTCGACCCCTATGCGGTGCAGGGAAACGTGACCTTTCACGTGGTGCGGTGGCGGATCTGTGCAGAGCCGGTTGCAGGGCGCACCCACGAAGATTTGGGCCGCAGGGCGCTTTGGACGCTTTCGGCGTTGCGAAAGACCAGGTGCTCTGTCTGGACGGCCATGGTCGCCCCGGATCGGGTTCTGCTCCAGATACCAGCAGACGGCTGGTTTCGCAGGAGTCTGGATATGGTCCTTACCGGGGCAGACGAGGCTGTGCTCGTGGACCGGGAGGCCAGGGAATATTGGCAGGGTGGGCCAGGTCGACTGGCTGCGGTGTTGGAGGGGACCGGGTATCGAAAGCCCCAGGAAGAGACCATCAAGTTTCTGGACGACAAGCCTGCGGCAGGGGGGGGCAGAGGGGCGAGGACGCTCCAGGCCGTGGCTGAACGACGACAGGTGTGTCATCGAGTCGTCGAGTTTTCCTTGACCTATCGGCCGAACGCCTCGTTGTCTCCTGACCAGTCCCATCTTTTACTCCGAGCCTTGACGCTCGTGACGGGCATTGAACTCGACCAGAAAAATTTTGTGGAATTGGCGAAGAGGGTTCCGGGCCTGGTCACCAAGCTTCGCGTGAGGTCTCGTTGTGTCTCTTGGCCTGTGGACCGGAAGGCTATGACTTGGACGGCTGTCATCGAAGGGGTGCCGGCGAGGATGTCATTGCCGGCGAACCGAGCTGCAGTCCCGCCTGTCGAGGCGCAGCGACGGCACGGTCCGTTGTCCCCCGGACCATTGGCCTATGTGGACCCGAAACGCCTGGATCTCCTGCGTTCCTGGACTGGAAAGTTGGGTCCCATCTGTCCCTTGCTCGTCTCCAACAAATCCGATCGGTCCGCAGTGATCTTTGCAGATGGTTTTCCATTGGGAATTTTGTCTGCGAGCACGACGATTTCCTTCGAAGGGTTGGCTTGTGGGTACCACCGACTCGCAGCCGCATCCCCCTTGGGGGTCATATCCTGGGGACCTGTCGATACGTACGTGGCGGGTGCCTGGACGCTCCATTGAACGTTTGGGCTGGATTCGCTGTCAGCGATGACTTGACTGCGCTGGATTGACTGCGGCCATGGATTCGGCCAGGTCTTCGAGACTAGCCTTGCAGCTTTCCACGGCTTCCACCGGGCAGGCCATGTGCACGACTACCAGGTTTTTTCCCATCGCCGCCAGGCCAAGGCCGTGATCCAGGAGTCTGCCCTCCCTTGCATACCGGAGTGTGATACCCGACAGTCCGAAGCGCCTTGCACGGGAGAAAAGATCTGTGCCCGTGGGCTTCATTTCGATGGAAGCAGACTCGGCTTCCTTTTCGAGCTGTTGTTTTTCTCCAACGAGGAGCATGTCGGCCTGCTGTTTCGTGACCCCTGTATCGAAGGTTTTGAAAGAGAGAAACATTCGGGCATCGGTCATGATGTCGCCGAGGGAGACGTATTCATCGGTGGTGTCCAGATGGATCCAGGACGCAGGAAGGTGCATGGGGATGTGGTGGACTTGCAGCGTTGTCTTGGGAAGCCCCTGTGATGTGGCATAGCCCCACCAACCAGACAGGATCACTGCGAGTGAGCCAACGGTCAGCAGGCCGGAGAACCAGCGCCTGTCAGGCAAAAACCACAGGACAGCTCCGGCTGCCAGTCCACCGGCCAGGCCGCCCAGGTGGGCCCAGTTGTCGATGATTTTCATGCTCAGGCCCGGCAACAGGCTCAGTACGGCCATGGCGGCCAGCAGCATGAGCATGGATTTTCTCCAGGCTTGGGGCCATCGGTTTCGGCCCAGGTAGAGACTGGACAGGAGCGCCCCCATGATCCCGAAGATGGCGCCCGAAGCACCCACGCTCAGTGGAGCCTGCCGGCCGATCCATACTGTCGCCACACCAGAGACCACCGCAGAGAGGATGTAGGCGGCGAGATACTTGCCATGGCCCAGGATGGCCTCGGCCGGTCTGCCCAGCACGAGGAGCACGAGCATGTTGAGCCCGATATGGGCCCAGTGGGCATGCAGGAAGGAAGCCGTGACGATGCGCCAGTACTGCCCGGCCAGCACCGCCGCCTTCAGGTTCCCTCCCGAGAGGATCAGGTCTCTGGTGGTGGGGCCGTGGCCCGCCGCCAGGACCATGGCCAGATAGACGGCAATGTTGGCGATGACGAGAAATACCGTGACAGGAGCCAGCCTCAGAAGGTATCCGCCCTGGAGGCGTGGCATGTCGGCCTTGGCCCGAGCCTGGAGGAGTTCTTGTTCGAGAATGGGGCTCTCAGCAGGGGGCATGGTGACGTCTTCGAGAGACGCGAGTCTGGCGTCAATTTCTTCCTTGGTGGCCTTGGAACGAATTCGGCGTTTGACCCGCTCGAGACGACGTCGTGCTTCCTGGAATCTGCCCGCATGTTGTTCTGCGATTCCAATCCACATGAGCCGTAACTCGTCGGGCAAGTTCTGGGCAAATGCGGAGTCGGGAGCCAGCAGGCGGGAGAGCTCGTCGGCCTGTCCCATGTAGGCCAGATACAGGAGCCTGGCCATATCCATCGTGATTCCAGCGCCTGGCGTCTGAGAGGCCGGCCCGAATTCGAGCAGAGACATGATGCGATCCATGTCCTTGTAGCGGCCCAGTTCACCATAGGCTCGGATCAACCGAATGGCCAACAGGCCGTGGTAGGCAGGGAGATCGTCTGGCAGATGCGCCTCGAAGGATTCGACGACGTCGCGCCAGCGCCGCGCCAGGCCAAGAATGTTGACGATTTCCACGTCGATGGATCGGGCGGCTTCTGGATCGGTGCGTAGTTTCCGAAGTTCGGCGATCACCTCGTCGGCCTGGCCTCGTTGCACCAGCAGCATCCTGGTCAGGGCCTGCTTGGTGCCGCCCCAATCGCGGCCGGGTTGGAGATGTTCTCTGAGTCCATGAATCAGATATGCCCGTTCGTACCGGCCGTTCAATAGAGCACGATCCACGATGCGGCCCAGGAAAGACGGGACCAGGACGGTGAAAACAAAGATCCCTATGGAAATGAAGGACAAGACCGAGTCTGTGTTGTTGCTGAAGAGGAGCACTGCGGAAAGGGCGGTGTTCGCCCCGAGAAAGAACAGAAAGGGCCTGTCGTCAGGGTTTCCCTGCCGCCAGTATGCCCACAGGAGCATGCCGCTGTTGAGCAGCACGACCCAGAGGCCGATTTCCAGAAAGAAGTTCAATGGAATGATTCGATTCTAGACACTACTTTGTGATGATGAGGCACAAGTCATGGTCCAATGCGAGGTGGGTTCCTTCAAAGAGTGCCTGCCAAATGTGGCGCAACCGTCCTTCGAGCATATCGAGTTCCGAAGCGAATGCCAATTCGTCATCGTCATCATCCAGGCCGCCGGGTTCGTCCGGATCTTCGATGTCGAGGTCCTCGGCGAGCGCTTCGAGGACTTCCATCAAGGTTCCGAGACTTCCGATCCGAAGATCACCTGCCTCGACCAGTCCTTCGAATTCCATTGGCACGAACAGATCCGCTGCGAGATCGTGGGCTTCAAGACGGTCCATGAATTCGTTCATGGCATCTTCCTCGATTCCTGATGCCACGGTTCGGGCTCCTGATTCGTCGCCTTCGGGGGGGGGTGGCACATCGGCCTTTTGCATCGCTGCAAGGATGTCGTCTACTTCATCATCAGTGAGATGATCGCTGAGTTTGCCTACTTCCACGTTCGCCATGTCGTTTCTCCTCTGAGGCCCTTCTCTACGATCCCCGGCCGGCGTCTTTCGAGTTCGTGCACTGGGTCTTTTTGAGTGTAAAAGGGAGGCGTTTGTCTTTGTCAAGTAGAAGGCACAAAACGAGGTTTTGGTGGTCGAGTCCTGTGCTGAGGCTTATCGCAGGATGAAGGGATACGTGAAGCTCTGGCTCGGCCTTGCAAACTTGGGGAAACGGGCCCGACGCACCGCCCTGGCAACACATCGACCAGTAGGCGTTCCAGAGAACTTGCCCCGGATGGATGCAGAGGAAACACGGCCGGAGGACCCTGAAACCACGACACGGACTCGAATCATGCCAGCCACTTTGTACTTATCGTAACAACGCTGGACGCCGCCTTTCACTCTGGAAATGGCGGACTTGATATCGCCTCTGGTCAGAGATGGCTTGCCCACGGCAGCAGGCCGTGAATCACTGCGGGCACTCCGGGCCGAGCGACTCCTGGCAGCGCGGCTCAGCAGGGCTGCCAGTGGGTCATTGGAGCCACCTCTGCTGCGACGCGGGCGCGAGGGAGACAGCCCAGGGATACCACCCCCACTGGGCCGGAACGATGACCTGGCGGGGCGAAAACTACTCGAAGAGCCATGGCGTCTCGAAGATCGGCTGCGGTGAGAACTCCGCGAACCGCGGGGGGACCTTGCCGAAGTCGCCTCTCTGGCGTCGTTGGCTGCGGGCTCCATGCCGTTTTCGCGGGAAGGGGCTGTGCCCGATGGGGCTGCCATGTCGGGAGAAGCGGCCCCCATGTCCGCCGCCATGGAAGATTCCGTGGCATCCATGGGGGATGCGCCCATGTCTTCCGCCTTGTCGTTGGCAGCGACTGCTGGAACGCGCTTTTCGATCACCTTGGGTTTCTTTCCCATCCGCATGACCACGATGATGCCCAGCACGATGACCGTCACCAGCAGCACTCCACCGCCCACGAGGACGGGGATGAGCCACTTGGGTCGATCCGATGCCACGGGCATGAGCACAGGTGCGGCAATGGGTCCTGCGAAGGGACTGGGAACCGCCACGGGATCGGAGAACCCCGGCCCTGCGGATGCTTCGGATGCAGCCACGGTGGAAGCTGCCATCGCTCTGATGTCGAGCAGTCCGGATCCGTCCTTCGAGCCCGATCCACCACTCGATGAAAGCCCCACGGTTGGTGATTTCTTGGGTCCACCGGTGGCCAGGGCCTGGAGGTTGGAGAGCGAGAAGAGCACGGAGTTTTCGTTGCGCTGTCCTGTCATGGCGGGCTTGGGCTGATCGTCTTCCTCTTCTTCAGGGAAGAGTGAACCTCGTCCCCCGCCTCCCCCGCCGAAAAGACTGTCGGAGCCTCCGCCGGCCTGCTGGGGTTGGGCGACTTCGCCTCCCCCACCGAAGAGATTGGCATCTGCCGCAGCGGCGGGCGCCCCGGCTCCACCGAAGGGATCGGCCTGTGGCTGGGGTTCGGCCGCGGGGGCTGCAAACGGGTCTGGGGCTGCGGCCTGCGGTTCGTCGAAGGGGGACGGCGCACTGGACTGTGGCTCGGGTTGCGAAGCAGCCGCGGCAGCGGCTGCAGCGCCGGCTCCGAAGGGAGAAGCCGCTGCCGCCACGGTAGCACCTTCCATATCGGCGAATTCCTCCACGGCTCCCAGACGGACCCAGTCGGCATAGCCGTCGCGCCAGATGTAGGTGTCGGCGTCCACTTCCCCTGACGCAAATTTCTCGCGCACCTGCTCTGCTGTCAGCGGTCCCACGTCTTCTTTGTCGATGACCACGTGCCAGACAGGTTCTTGCCCACCGGCAGGGCCGCCTTCGCCCTCGAATCCGTTATAGTCGAAGACCCGGGTTTCCTTGTCGTCGAAGGTCGAGTCTCCGGCGGCTTGAGTGGCTGGGGTGCCCTTCACCACGATGATGTGGCCGCATTTTTTGCAGCGGATTTTGAAGACCTTCCCCCGGACCTTCTCATCCGCGATCGAGTATTTGGTTCCACAATTCTCGCAGACGATTCTCATTGAGTCCCTCGTTTGGCGAACTGTCTTTCGGTCCTCGGCTCTTTCGTCGTCGTCGGCCGGCTCTTAAGTATATAGGAGTGGCTTTTTCGACGCAACAACCTTGGCCTTTTTCGGTCTTTTGTCAACAACTTCGAGCGTAAGCGCTTACGGAAACCTTAGACACCTCTGTCTGGGGAGCCTTGGATTTTCCCTCTGAGAGTCTGTGATCTGCCCGGTCCCAGCGAGAGAATCGTGACATCCACACCCAGGTCGTCTGAGATTGCCTGGAGGTAGCGCCGAGCCTGGGCAGGGAGTTCGTCGACAGTGCTGGGATGTTTCGGCAAAGCTTCGAATCCTTCGAACCATTCATAGAGGGGTTCAGCCTGGGCCCACTGGTCTGGATCTTCGGGTGGGACTGCCACGACTCGACCATCGATGCGGTAGCCCGTGGCAACGGCGATGCGATCCAGTCCGGCGAGAACATCCAGTTTGGTGAGGGCCAGTTCCGTGACACCATTCAATTTTTTTGCCAGACGAAGAATCGGGAGATCCAGCCAGCCGCATCGTCGCGGTCGGCCGGTGGTGGCGCCGAATTCGCCACCGGCGTCCCGGATCCGGTCGCCTGTTTCATCCGTGAGTTCCGTGGGAAACGGCCCAAGCCCCACTCTTGTGGTGTAGGCCTTGGCTACTCCCACCACCGTCTGGATTGCGCTGGGACCGAGCCCAGTCCCGGTGGCTGCTCCCGCAGCAATCACCTGGCTCGATGTGACGTAGGGGTAGGTGCCGTGCAAGATGTCGAGCATCGTTCCCTGGGCCCCTTCGAAAAGGACATGTTTGTCACTGTCGAGCGCCTGGGAGACTGTCTGTCGGACATCTCCGACATAAGGGATGAGCATTGCGCCGAGACGGACGAGACGATGGGTTTCTGCCTCGGGCGGAGGCAATGGAACACCGGCTTGCCGGGCGAAGGGTTCGATGCGTCTTGCATTGGCGCTCAAGATATCTAAAATCCGTTCAGGATATCGGAGCCAGCTCATGGGGATGCCTCGTCTGCCGGCCCTGTCTTCATATGCAGGGCCTATGCCACGCAAGGTGGTGCCGATGGGCCTGTCAGAGCCTTCTCCAATCTGGTCTGCTGCCTTGTGATATTCGGTCACCACGTGGGCGGCGGGGCTGATGACGATCCGTCCGGTGGTGTTCAATCCGAGGCGATGGCAGGTCTCGATCTCTTCCACGAGGGCCGATGGATCGATGACCATTCCCGCGCCGAGAAGGCAGCGGGTCTCTGGCCTGACGATGCCGCTGGGCAGGAGATGAAAGACGTATTTTTGTTCTCCCACCACCAGGGTATGGCCCGCGTTGGCTCCCCCGCCGAAACGCACCACCAGGTCGGCCTCCTCGGCGAGGATGTCCACGATCTTTCCCTTGCCTTCGTCGCCCCATTGGAGGCCTACCACTGCTGTTGAACTCATGGGCATTGATCCTTTCAGCGAGATGTGGTTTTTTTTCCCAATTCAGAGGGCCCTGTCAAAGGAAACGTGAACGCATAGACATCGGGGCGTTTTTCGTGATGGCATCTCGATCAGGTATCTTCGGTGGAAAGGCGTCGTGGGGCGGCAGGAGACGTTATGCCCTGGGCTGGGAAGCCGAATCCGACTCGCGGTGTCGCTGGGCCGAAGCAGACGCCACGAGGGTTTCGACCTCGAAGAGCGGAGGATCCTCCATGGTCCGCTTGACCGCGCATTGGCCCGCGGCTCTGGCCAGGGGCTTTCGATACTTTTCAGGAAAATCTTCGGGGACCAAAATCTCGATGTCGATTTTGGCCATGCGCCGTTTGGTTGGGTCGTAGTGCATGCGTTGAGTCAAGGTGATATCGTCGGCCGGGATGCCCCGGTGGTCGCAGAACGATTTGACGTAGATGCCGGCGCATGTGGCAATGGACGCCAAAAACAGGGTATAGGGTTCGGGGGCCGAGCCCTCTCCGCCCGCAAGGATGGGTTGGTCTGTTTGGATGTGGAACCCGTCGAAATGGGCGTCGACTTTCTTTCCGCCGGGAAATGTCACGAGCATCTTTTGCATTGAGACGACTCCTTGTGTCGATCGAGACCAAGATGGTTTCTCTTGGCCTGGATGAGAACCGCTTTTGCGATTCGAGGCTGATTGGAAATGGTGTCAGGGCTTGGTGGGCCCCCACACCACTGTGCCTGTAGATAGAGCCTCCACCCGAGCCATTGGTTTCATGGACTTTTGGCACTGACGGCGAAAAAAAGCTGTTTTGGATGGAAAAGGATGGGAAAAGACGTTGCAGGAAATTACCAGATCCTGGTCATGTCGAGTTCGTAGGTGTCGGTATCGTTTGCCCGACGGCCCGAGTCGTCCTGGACGAGGATGTAGTAGCGTTTGTGGACGTGGAGGTTGATTTCTATGGTCCTCGGACCGGCAGAGGATCGCCTGGCCGATTGGGCGAGCACGTTGCCCATGCCGTCTAAGAGCCGTATGGAGAGTCGAACCTTGGGGATGCCCTGCACTTGGATACGCACCCTGAGGGTGGTGCCCAGACTCCCTGGGAATTCAAACCAGTAGTAGTCTTTGTCGCCGGGAGGATAGATGAATCCCCTGGCCGAGACACCGGGGCGGATCCGATTTGCCTGTCCCACGCGGTTGTTTGGTTCGGATTCGTCACCCTTCTCCATGCCCGTCATTTTCCAGGTCAATTTGTAGGGCAAAGGGCCCACAGATCGGCCCTTGCGATGCATGGTGATGCGGATCCATCGATCCTGTGCGCCGATGCGCAGGTTGGTCAGGATTTCAGGATACCCTCGACGCCCGACATCGGCCTTCATGGTCACCCGGCCCTTTTTGTTCAAGACCGCCAAGGCCAGGTCCAACCTGGGGTCGGGGCGCGCCTCGATACGGAGGCTGCGGGGCTTGGTGGTGGCAATGCGATAGATGTCTTTGTCTTGTTTGCTTTCCAGGACTGCGTCGATGGTGCCCGATGCCCCATGCAAGGGCATGGCCGCGGGCAGCGAGTCGTTGGGTTCGCGTTCCGCATCGCTGCCCACGGCATCTTCGGAGATGCGCAGAGCATAGCGTGCTTCGGTATCGAATCCCGACAGGGCAGCGAGCCGCACCAGGAACAAGCCTTCGTTTCTGGGGAGTGACAGGCCGCGCAAGGTCACTCCCCGACCCCTGCGGGATCGTCTTTCGATGAGCAGGCGACCCTTGGCGTCGTAGATGCCCACGACCGCCCGGACACCTGGAACGCCGTCGAGTTCTATTTTGATGGTGGCGTCCCTGGGCAACCCTCCAAAAGACACAGAATACCAGTCTTTGTCCCTGCTCTGTCCAAAGTATCCAGAGACCTCGTCACCCACGGTCATGGGAGTTGCGTGCCCTGGCTGGCCGTTGGGCTCGATTTCCATTCCCTTCGTGAGGGGATCGAGTTTCCATGTCAACAGGTAGGGATGGTCCAGGTCCCAGTGACGGGTTTTTCCCATCCATCGTTCTCTGATGCGAAAATAATAGCGGCCGGGAGTGAGGGTCAGGTTCGGCAAGACGACGGGCCGTCCCGCCGCGGGAGCCGTAACCTGGGCGATTCGCTCGTATGTTTTGTCACGACGGATTTCGATCACCAGTCTCATGCCGGGGACGCCTCTGAGCCTGGCCCAGAGCACCCAACGATCCTTGGTTGTCGGCACATCGAAGGCGAAGAGATCTCTGTCTCCCCGATGCTGTTCGATGGGTTTGCCGATATGGCCTGTGACAGGACGGCCCAGAGCGATCTTTTGAGCCTGGCCTGGAGAATCGTTTGGTTCCTTTTCTTTGAGGATGTTGCCCGGTAAGATCCCGGCGTCTACTGGCTGGAACACGGCCACCACCGCGGCATCGCCCTGTTTCATGGGACCGAGCCTTTGGTGCGTTTTCCGGCACCCCTGTGAGGAGATGACGAACGTCATGGTCGAGAACACCGTAAACAGCGCCCTCTTTCCTCGAGTGGGAGGCATGGCTGGCTGGCGGATCAACGACCGTCGATGAGTTTGATGACCTGACTGGTGATGTCGATGGCGCCTTTGGCGTACCAGACCGCTGATTTGTCCACGACCATGTCGTAGCCCTTGAGTTGGGCGAGTGCCTCGATCTTGGCCTGGAGTTTCGTCCGGAACACGGCCAGGAGTTTCGATGCCTGGTTGCTCAATTTCTGCTGTTGCTGCATGGCATAGTACTGCCATTGCTGCATCTTGCCGCCCCATTGCATATAACGCTGCTGGAGCTTTTCCTGGCGTTGTTTGTAAATCGACGGTTTGAGGAGGGCCTTGGATGCCTGCAGTTGCTTGGCCTCTTTCATGATACTGTCGTATTCACGCTTGAGCGCCTTTTTCTTCTTGTCGATGAGACGCTGCTTTGCGGCCTTGAGTCGATCGATCTTTTTGAGGACCTTTCGTCCCTCCCGGGACTGCTTGTGAACCTTTTCCGAGTCCACGACCACGATTTTTTGAGCCGCCGCCGGAACCGTCATGGTCATCAGGCCGGCCAGGACCACCATTGCGACTGAACGTTTCATCTGTCTCCACCTCTCTTGGCTGTTTTTCCTTTTCTGCTGCAATCTGTCGTCATCGGGGCCGCGGTGCGAGATCATTGCTCCTCGCGGGCCGCCGCGTGGGTTGCATCGATTTCTCTTCCCGATCTGCGCCTTTGGCGTCCATACACCAACGCGACCAAAAACGCCATGATCATCCAAATCATTCCTTCTGAGTCCGATCCCGATCCTCCAGTCCGGCAAGAGCATCCGGATTTCGAGCAGGGACAGTGCCGACATGCCGCGTCGGGCTCGGTGCCGCCGTCCAGGTCGGCATCCAGGTTCGTTCCACCGTCGCTTGGACCGGCGTCGGGCTCGGAGCATTCATTTCCAATTGCTTTTGCCGGTCCCAGCCGATCCAGGATCGCGTCCAGGATTGCTCCAGGATCTGAGAGCGTCTCTATGGGGACGTCCAAGACCACCAAAGATTCGTTTCCCATACAGCCACCACCGACTGGTCTGCCTGGGCTACGAGGGCCTCGGAAGGCGAGGCGTCATAGGTCCCGGCCGGGCCTTCGTCGTCTGTTGCCGTCCATGTGCCCGACAGCCAGTTCCGGCCGGATATGCCGTATTCCGGGTTTATTGGCTGTGACCCGATGCCGAGCACCTGCTCGGCAAAGTCTCGGCCCTGGGATCCCTCGTCGATCAATCCCCGAGCAAGGCCGCTTCCCGACAGGACCAGCTTGCCTCCGTTTTCCAGGAATGTGCTCAAGGCCGTTCGGACTTCCGGAAGGATCGCTTGCTGTGAATTCGCCCAGCGGCCGGCCACCAGGTCAACGAGCTGGTAGTCGTCGAGGTCGGGGGCGTTTCCGTCGGCAAAAGCCTGATCCTCGCAGGAGTCGAAGGCCACGCCGTAGGATCCCAACGCCTTGGCATGCTCCACCATGGCGGCACCGTCGTTCATTTTGGCCGGGATGACCCGTTTGGCGACCCCGAGTGCAGAGCTTTCCCGGCGCAGCAAGTCCTGCGTCGCATCGAGTCTGCCGAATCCCTGGATGGCAAGCACCGATGTCTGACCTGGCCATCCGGGCAACTGCAAGGCGACGATTCTCGTAGGTTCGGACAGGCCGCCTTGGTTGTAGGCTGCCACGCGGAAATAGTAGACTCGGCCCGGCGTGAGACCGTCGATGACGAACTGGGTGTCCTGCACATCGGCGACAGGGTCGCCGAAAGCCCTGCCGCTGGTGCCCATGAACAGGAGATATCCTTCCGGGGGATCACCCCCGGCGGGATCGGCTTGGGGTGGGCTCCATGTGAGCTTCACCGAACAAGGACCCAAGTGGACGGCACAGAGGCCGGATGGGGGTTCGGGCAGAAAGTGCGGCTCTGTGTCGTCTCGCTGTGCGAAGTACCGCACGATGCCTTGGTAGATGGCCCGGGCCAGGAGTCGGCGGAAGGCCGGCTCGGCAAGGGCTGCTGCATCCGACTCGAGATCGTGGAAAGCCACCTCGATGAGCGTGGCGGGCATTTCGTCGTTGTGCGAGGGGTTGAGTTCTCCAAACCATGCGCAGTGCCGACCCCGATCGGTCCAGTCCGGATCCCAGTCCGCGCGAAGGTCACCCACCACCTCTGCAAGGATCGTGTCCGCCAATTCGATGCTCCCGGCAGTGGGACTGGGGGTCGTGCATTGACCAGGTGCGCCGGAGCCGTAGACATAGATGGATGTGCCCTGGCCGCCTCCTGCGTTGGAATGCCAGGACAGGTAGATGGCGTCTTCTCCCGGTTCGTGGGTCCAGGCTGCCAGACGGGAGCGGCAGGATACGTCATCTGTGTGATCGTCTCCGCTCGACGAATTGTAGATGCTGCTGGGGGCGCCGGTAAACTGAGCGTGATAGCGACAGCATTCTTCCCAGCGGGGGCGCTGGGAGGCGCCGCCGCCCCGATCGATGAGTCCCATGCCGCCTCCCAGACGCACGGCATCGCCCGAGACCTGGACATCGGGGCCCGGGTGGGCCGAGTCGTTGGCCAGCTCCACCGAGCCTCGTTCCGGGTCTGTGCCCTCTTGGAAATAGAATCGGCCCAGCAGGATCCACGTGCCGCCATGGTGCCGCTGGTCCACGAGAAAGTGGGCGTCTCCCCCTGCATGATGCACGATGTAATGGGCGTCGGGTGCTCTGGCCGAGTAGGCAGAATAGCTCACCCAGACGTCGTACCAGTTCGATTCGGGGACGTTGAACGTCCAGCGAAAACTCGCCGTTGCCTGATCGGAAACGTCCAGGAGCCTGTTGCCGCCCGCCTCGAAGGGAGCGGCGGAAGAATCCAAGGGCAAAGACTGCCTGCCGAAGGCGGCCAGCGTGGAGTCAGAGAAGAGATTTGGGTCTCCGAGTTCCTCGTAGAGGCATTCGTCAGGATGATTGGTTCCATCACCGTCGTCGCAGATGACCATGGCGGTGGTGGTGTCCACCTCTCTCATGGGGACGACCTGGGCCCCGGCACGCCAGAGGAAATCCATGAGAAACTGGTCTACGGCTTCAGCGTTCGAGAGATCTTCCACGATGCCGTAGGTGTTGCCCCGTTGCGTCGTCCATCTGCTGCCCGTCCAGTACCAGCCATGACCCGGGCTCAAATAAATGGATTTTCCCACCAAGGCTCCCTGGGCGCTCAAAGATGTGACGTCCTTGGCCCTGGGATTGCGAAAGACCCGGCGGACGAGGGGCCCGCTCACAGGCCCGGTCTCCTGCTCCCACGGGCGCCTTGGTGCCGGGCGCAGTGGCAGGTCCTGCGGAACATAGCCACGCCCTTCGTCCAGTCCCACGAATCGACTCGGAGTTCGTCGTGGCCTGGACTGGTCGCCCCGATTTTTTCGTGTGCCTTGGGCAGATGCTGTCGGCCTGCCCGTCGTTTCGGCGGAGGAGGCTGCGGCATTGCCCAGCAGCAGGCAGAAAGACAGCAGGGCCAGGGTCTTTTTCGGGCCGATGATCATGGCAACACCTCTCGATGGGGTTTTTTATCGAATACAACGGCCAGGCTTGCTTCGCAAGGGCGGGGAAGGTGGGGAGTTGGAGCGTTGTGCAAATCGGGAAGTCGAGGTGCCATTTTGCACAAATCTTTCTTATGTTCAGGGGATTGTGGACAAGACCGGCCAATCGGGTCAGTTCATCCTGACCGGAAGTCATCAGCCCAGGTTGCATGAGGCCATCAGTCAATCTCTGGCCGGCCGGACTGCCATGCTGACCCTCTGGCCGTTTTCCTTGTCGGAACTGCGGCATTACGATGCGTCGTGGAGCGCCTTCGACTTGATTGTCAGGGGATGTTTTCCCAGGCTCCACGAAGAAAATCTCACACCACGACGATTCTACAATGCATATGTCCAGACGTATGTGGAACGGGATGTGAGACTCCTCATTCAATTGAAGAATCTCACGCAGTTTCAACAGTTTTTGATGCTGCTTGCAGGACGGGTGCGACGTTTTCCGTTGATTTTGTCAAAGGGGTGGAAAGGTTTCGAGCCATGGCAGGCGACCCTGTCGCCGCAGGAACTGTCTTGTACAACGGAGACCAAGAGTTTTCTGTCCGCGGAGTGCGTGTTTTCAATCCGTTGCGCGTTTTTGACCTCTGGAAATCGGTGACAACCACCTCGATGGAGGTTGGGGGGGCGGACGGTCAATGAAGGCATCGGGTGGTTTCCTTGTGAGGTTGAAGGATGCGGGGATGCGTGGAGGCGTTGCACTGTTTGTCGTTTGGCGTCAGGGTGGTAAGATACCAAGCGTCGGCGCAAGGAGCGGTTGCCGGTTTGGGTGGGGCGCTGTGGGGTCGCGTTGTGGAGGTGTCTGGTCATGGGTCGAGTCGAGATGAAAACATGGGTATCGTGGATGTCTGTCGCAGGCTTGGCGGCGGGCGTCTTGTTCCTTTCTCACGGGGCGCAGGCCTCGGATCCCACCCAGGCGACATATTCCTGGGACGATTCCCGGATTTTTTGGATCATGCATATTTCGGATTCGCACGTGGGAGCCACCTACGACACCTACGACGACGAGGCGGCGCTGCGTTGGGGACTTGGTGAGGCCATCGACGTGGTCGATCCGGTGATGGTCTGGCACACGGGCGACATCGTGGACGGCTCGCCACATGGCATTGTGACATCGGGTCAGGAAGACGGGGAGTGGATCTTGTATCGCTCCGTGGTCGACGAAAACTCCCTGACTCCGGATTTCTATGTCGACCTTCCTGGGAACCACGACGCATACGGCGACGAGGGTCTGACCCATTATCTCCAGTATTCGCTCAATGGCTCCACCTATGGCAAGCTCACGAGGTCGGTGCTTTTGTCTTTTCCATGGGGAAACTATTTTTTGTATGGCATGGCCACGGTAGACGAGACTGGGAGCCGCTTTCTGGAACATCCCGAGATCACGCAGGAGGAACTCGACGAGCTCGACAGTGAACTCACGGCCAATGATTCGGCTCGGCTCATCTTTGTTCTCGGGCATCACACGCTGGAAGACCCTGCAAGGATGGACGAAGCCGTCGCCAAGATGCAGCAACACCACACCTTCTATTTTCACGGCCATGTCCATGCCTACGGCAGTTACATGGACCAGGGGCTGGTGGTGTCTCAGGTCAATTCTTTGGGCAAGGCGAACACAGACAACCTGGCAGTGATCGCAGTAGACAACGACGCGGTGTCCTATGCCGCCACCAGTTCCTCCGATCCCTGGCCCTTTGTCGTGGTCACTGCGCCGGTCTCATCCCGGCTGGATTCCGGAGAGCCCAATCCGTACGCCTACACCGTGTGTAATCGGGAGCAATCGGTTCCCGTCCGGGTGTTGGTCTTCGACCTCAATCAGGTCTCGGCGGTCACCGTCACGGCGGGTGCGAGCCAGGAGGCGGCATTGACCCGGTCCAATACGACGCCTCAGCTTTGGACCGGGAGCTTCGATCCCAGCAATTTGCCCGAGGGTGAGGCGGTGATGACGGTGAACGCCTACGGCAGTCATCCACGCACCAGGGAGATCCATTTTCTGGTGGGAGACACGACCTGTCCCGGGGAAGTGGGCCAGGATGCCGGCCCGGTGGATTCAGGCATCGATGATGCCGGCCTGGGAGACGGTGGTGAAGCAGACGCGGTTGGAGGGAGTGATGCCGGGCTCGAAGGGGACGCAGCTCAGAGAGACGCAGCCATGGCGAGCGATGGCGCCCAGGCCGGTTGGGATGCCTCGGTGGTGGGTGGTGGACCGGACTCTGGCTGTGGTTGCAGCCTTGGGGCTCCCACCAGACCACCGGTGAGTCTGTTCGTGGTCCTTTTCGGGGTGGCGCTTTTGCTCAGGCGTCGTCGCCGAGGGGCCTGAGACATCCTGGAGACTTTTTGCCGGAGCCCCCGGTGTCTTGACCGTTGTCTTTGTTTTGGTCAGGGCTGCAGGCCTGAAGCTTCCATGACATCATCGAGGATTTTCGCCATGGCTCGTTCCACGGCTTCGAGGCGTCCCTTGCGCGCCGAGGCTTCGCCGGGACCATCGACGCCCGGACAGGTCACCACCTGCTCTGCGGGCACGTCCAGACTGCGCAGCCACGCCCTGATGATGGCCTGCGTGGCCTCGAAGACCCTTGGAGTCTTTCTGGCTGCAGCCAGGAGGATGAGCGCCCTTCGGTGCGCACGACGGGGATTTTGTCTGCGCAACAAAGTCTTGGCCGCCCAGATGTTTTGACAGCGGTCGATGAGCTGCTTGAAAGGCCCGGGAGGTCCGGAAAAATAGACAGGAGATGCCACGACCAGCAGGTCTGCGTTTTCCAGGATCGACTGCACTCGGTCCATGTCGTCTCGTTGGCGGCACCGTCCATCATCGAAGCAGTCTTCGCAGGCCCGGCAAGGTGCGATGTCCAGGCGAGAGATCAGCAGCTCTTGGATATCGAGATGGGCTGGCTGCTTGTGTCGCAGGGTTTCCATCGCCCTGTCGAGCAGGACACGGGAGTTTCCATTGAGTCTTGGGCTGGCCAGGATGGCAGCCACGTTCAAAGTTTGTTCGTGGGATGCCGCCATGTCATTTTCCGGTGAGACCGAGCCGCAGCAGGCGTCTGCGCAGACTCGTGCGGTTCATGCCCAGGAGCTTTGCCGCTTCGCCCTGACGGCCGTCGCTCATGTCCAGGGCCAGAACCAGAATCTGGCGTTCCAACCGGTCCATGAGATCTTTGTGGAGTCCTTTGACTTGGTATCCTTTGAGCCTGTCGAGAAAACGATGAATCTTGGCGCGCACCAGTTCTTCGAGAGAGTAGTGGTCCAGCGCGACCTCTTGCTCCATGGTGGGGATCAGTTCGTCTACGTGGTGTGTCTTGAGGACCCGCTCTTCTGGATTCCTCAAGGTCAGAGCCTGGCAAACCTGTCTGAGCTGGGACACGTTGCCGGGCCAGTGGAACGAGGCCAGGCGTGCCACTGCGTTGTCGGACAAGACCTTGGGCCTCATTTCCTGGGATTCGGCAATGTCTGCCAGGAAGGCTGCAGCGAGGTCGGGTATGTCGTGGGGTCTCATTCTCAAGGGAGGCAGGTTGATGGCCGTTACGCCACGATACTCGAGGATCGCCTTGAGTGCAGAACATGCAGGTCCATCGAGTCCCGTGGGCGACAGAAAAATCAGGCGTGGCCGTGATTGTGCGGGCAGGGCTTCCGTTCGTTCCAGAAGGGTCTCCACCGCACCGATCTGGGCCCAGGGTTCCTTGATGAGCAGGGTGCCTCCATCGAGGAGCCCAAGCCATCCGGGTGGGTCGACTTGCAGCTCTGTGAGGAATTCCTTTTCTGTGGCAGCAGAGGCGTCTACTGCGAGAAATCGGCCCTGATTTCTGGATCGGTGGATGAACCGGGCCACAAACTCCCGGCCGGTCCCCGGTTCTCCCCAGAGCCAGATCGGACGATGGTTGCCGCAGGCACCCTTCACGGTTTGCGCCACCTTTTTCATGATGGCGCTGTGACTCACGAGGATTGGTCTGCCTGGACTCATGGAGTCTCCCCGACGCCGAACGCCTCCTGGCGTCGTTGTCACTTCATGGTGAGAGGACTTGTTTCCCACGGACGCTTTCGCCGTAGCGACCATCGTACCATTTTCGTCATTGCTTTCCAAAGGGAGATCGGCCTCGACGTCGTCGAGGAGCTCATCGAGCCTGTTTTCTGTCACGACCGCTGGAAGAGCAAACCCCTCGCTGTGACGCCAAGACACGGCCCAGTCGTTGGGCAATGGTGTCTTGGAGATGGAAGGTGGTGAGCCATTCGTCGGCCTGGTCGCCGAGGTTTTTGCGCATTTCGCGCTCTACCTGGAGCATTTGACAGTACCGTCCAGCCGTCCGCCAGGCCTTTGCCATCCATTCGTAGGGAGCTTTGTAACTTGGATCCAGTTCCAGGGCGCGCTGGTATCGGCGCTGCGCTGCACGTGGGAACCCGTTTTGAGCCATCCTTCGTCCTTCGTTGGAGATGCTTTCGGCCTGGCTCCATCCGGTGCGCACGGCATGTTGGGCCTGGATGCGTGCATCCTCGTCTCGTCCTGCGGCGGCGGAAAGCCAGGAATCGAGGTACCAGCCCTCCACGGAGTCGGGATTGCAATCGAGATGTTCGGAAACCAGCTCCTGGGCCTGGGCCAGATCTCCGTTGGCCCGAGAGAGTTTCCCCAGGAGAAGTGCCGACCGGCAGATGATGGAAGACTCCTGGTAGGGCACGGCCCTCAGGATTCGCAGAATCGTCTCTGACCGCTGTGGGTCTTGGTCGATGAGGAGTTCGGCCAGGGCGATGCGGGCCTCGTTGTCTTCCGAGCTGTCCATGGCCTCCTGGAGCCAGGTCATGGCCTCTGTCTTGCGGCCCATGTCGGCAAGGAGCTTTCCGAGCAGGAGTCTGGCAGGTGCATCACCCGCTCGGGCTGCCTGTTCGTAGGCTGCCATGGCCTTGGGTTCATCGCCGATGTAGGCAGCCAGGCGCCCGGTGAGCCGCCAGGCCTGGACTCCAATCCAGGGTTTTGCCCGATGAATGATGGCAAAGGCCAGATCAGATGTCAGGCGTCCTTCCTTGACAGCGGTGATGGCTGCCTCGGCGTAGCGAGACCAGGTGCTGGGCACCTTTGCGTGGTCATCGAGGTCTTTGTCGAGCAGACCGAAAGGCAGGTCGTGGCTCGCCAGCACCTCGGGCGGCTTGAGTCGGCTCCCATGAAAGGTCCAGGGAAGGTGCATCTCCAGGATGGGGCGTGAATCCGTGATGAGAGGGGCGCTCCAGGCGATTTCCATCGCCCGCTGCCGGTCGAACGCATAGGTGGTGAGGAAGGAGGCCAGGTCGATGCCCTGGCGTCTGGCTCCGGCCCCGAAGGCTGCTTCTTCGAGGTGGTTTTCAATGGTGGAAGGATCGATCCCCAAGGGCTGGTTGGACGCCACGACCACGAGCGAATCCTGGTCTGTATAGAAGACGTGGAAGTCCCGAAACACAGAGGCCAGGGTGCCTAGGATCGAGGCGAGAGACGGCTCGTCCATGCGGAACAGGTTGACCCATTGGCAGAAGAGTCCGAAGGGAGCGAGGTTTTTCGAGACGAGTTCGAAGAACTCGCGCGAATAGATGGTTCCCATTCCAGAGAGCCAGGGATGAGAGGGTTGGGAGACGATGATGTCGTATTTTTTGCTCGATGTTTCGGCCCTGCGCAAAAGATAGTTTCTGGCATCGTCGACGATCAGGTGGGTCCTGGGATCGGCCAGGGGAGCGATCCGCACTTCGCTGTGGCGTCCTGACCGAGCTGCATTTTTGTGCTGTTGTTCCAGGAGCATGGAATAGATCAGACGAGAGGCATCCACGACCTTGGGTTCGATCTCCACGATGTCGAGATGACGCAGGTCGGACGCCAGGAGCGTTTCGGCCGTGCCGCCGCTTCCCAGGCCCACGAGCAGCG
>CAZIJS010000028.1:0-33541 GCA_964539505.1 uncultured Myxococcales bacterium | reverse complement strand
GCAATCACCAGATCTGCTTTTTCGACCTGCGTGCCATGGGGATCCTGGACGAGACGGGACAGCACGTGCTGCCCGAATGAGGGCGGCCGGATGCGGGCGGCCGGATGCGGGCGGTCGGCAGGAGGCGTAAGGCGGTGGAGGAGGCAACGAGGCGACGAGTCCACGACGCCGCCTCCCGGCGACCTGGGGGCAAGGTGGGCAAGGGGTGAGGTCTCGGGGAGTGCGGCGATCTTTGGACCTGGCGCATGTCGTGGAGTCTGCCGTGCCGTATGGCCGGGCCTTGTCGAGGAGGCACAACAGCCTCGCTTCTCGTGTCAGGCGGCCCTGTCCAGTGGTTTCGGCCCTGGCCTGGAACTGGTGTCTGGGTGCCTCAGTGTGTCCTTGAACGGTGCCCTTGCCTGGGGTATCGTGCCTTCCGTTGGTTGTGGCGACAAGACATGTCGGGGCGGTGGAAAAGGGTGGCGCGGCGGCGTGGGTTGGGGCGATGAACGAAAAGGAAGCACCGGGAGGCTGCACCGTCGGGGCCCGGGAAGGCGGGTTGGGACAGAATGGTGAAACGATGATTGGTCTGATTGTACGACTGACGATTCTTTTCGGGGTGGTTTTCGGGGTGGTCTACGGCCTGGTGCGATCGGCCAAGAAGCAAGAACGAAAACGGCTCGACAAGGAGAAAGACCTGGTGCTCGAAAGGCTGCGCGCCCTGGCGTCGGCCAAGGAGCGGGGGGAGATGACCCAGGCAGAGGCCGATGAGCTGACCTGGCAGGTCTATTTGGAGTCGAAGGACAAGGGGATCGATCTGGCCAGAGAAGAGGTTCCCGGGCTCGACGAGAGGGCTGTTCGCGAGCATTCCCGAAAGGGGGAGCGTGCGTTGGAACCTCAGGATTGATGTGGTTTGTGAAGGCTTCGTGGCGATTCGAAATGGCAGGAAATGGCAGGGAGGAGGTTGTTGGCATGACCAAGTTGCGTGATTTGGGTGGTGGTGGGGACCAAGAAGAAGGGGTGTTGGCCCCGCTCTGGGGACTGCTCGCCCAGTTCAAGCTTCCGGGAAACCTGGGGCGATACCAGGACTGGGTCTGGATCGGTGCGGCGGGCCTGGTGCTGCTCACCATCGGCTTGTTTTCCGTGGAGGACGTCGAGCCCGGAGAAGTGGCGGTGAAGGTCAACAACGTGACGGGCAGTGAGACGGCGGTCACCAGGCCTGGATGGACCACGAGGATTCCCCTGGTGCATTCGGTCTACAAGTTGGATGCAAGGCCCCAGACGTTCAAGATGAAGGGGAACTCGAGAAAGAGTGCATTGATGGTGCCCGAACTGTCCGTGCGGGCCAGTGACGGGGCCAACTTTCATTTTACCGACACGACGATCATCTTTCAGCTCGACCCGGCAAAGGTGGTGACCGCGATGCGTGAGACGGGGCAGAAAGACGGATTTCTCCATTGGATGAAGCCCTTTGCCCGGTCGATCCTGAGAGACGAGTTCGGCCGTGAGTCCACCATCGACGTGTCCAATCCCACGACGTATGGGGCAGCGGCTGCCAGGGCCAAGAAGCGGCTCAACGATCTTTTGGAGCCCCACGGCATCATCGTCACACAGCTCGTGACGCCCAGGCCCCGTTTCAATCTTGCCTACGAGCAGGCCATCGAGGAACGCAACTCCCTCAACAACAAGCTCGAGGTGATCAAGTCGGAGCTGGAACGTGCCGCCACCAGTCGCCAAAGACAGCTCGCCGAGGTGGACCAGAAGCAGAACAATGCGCTGCAGAAAGCCAGGGCCCAGCTCGAGTCGGCATTGGCCGGTGCCGTGGCCAAGCAGGCGGAGGTTCGCTCCCAAGTGGACACGTTGAGGATCCGCAAGCTCGCCGAGGGCCAGGCGGCCCTGAGCGCTGCGGTGAGCCAGGCCAAGCAGCTCCAGGGTGAGTATGAGGCGCGATTTGCGGCCATGCAGGCCAAGGTTGCGGCGTTTCGGAGCCAATCGGTGGAGCGCGTGATGGAGCGGCTCGGCAAGAAGCTCGCCGGTGTGGTGATTTCGATTCAGCCCTGGTTCCGGGATGCGACGCCTTCGGTGGTCGAGTACCGCAATGCGGGAAAGTGAGGCAAGCTATGGTGAAAAAAATTGCGTTGGCAAGCAAGATTTTCCTGGCTGTGGTCTTCGTCGTGGTGTTTTTCAGGGCCTGTTTTTTGACCAAGGTGGAACCAGGCACCATCGGCGTGCGCTACAGCAGTGTCACTGGGCTGCGACATGAAGATCTCGCCCCTGGGTGGCACATCGAATTGCTCGGTGTCCAGCAGGTCTGGGCCCTTCCCTCCAAGTATCTTTTCCTCAAGTACACGGGCAGGGATGTGCTCAGCATCCGGACCAAGGACAACAACACGGTCAGCGTGGATGTGTCGGTGGTCTATCACATCAAGAAGGGCGAGGCCTACAAGCTCGTGGACGAAGGAAACCACGTCAAAGACGGTCAGGGACGCTATCGGTTCGAGCGACTGGCCGACGAGACTTCTGTGAGCGTGCTCCGTGAGACCCTGGCCCAGCTTCGCAGCCACGATTTCTACGACACGGATCGACGGCTGGCCGTGGCCAAGACCGCGTTGGCAAAGCTCAACGAGAGCTTCGCCCGTCTCCACCTCGAAGCAGCCAAGGTCCTCATTCGTGCCTCCTATTTTCGTCCGGAATACGAAAAGCAGCTTGCCCAGATCCAGCTCAACGAACAGCAAAAGCTTCTGGACAACGCCAAACAGCAGGTTGCAAAAAAACAGCAGGAACTCGACAACTACGTGCAGCAGACCAAGGCGCTGGCGGAGCGCAGGCGCCAGGCCTGGGCCAAGAAGCTTGCGGAACTGACCCGTGCCTACCAGGTGGGCTTCGTGGAGTCCGACGACAGTGGTTCCACGGCAGGGGTGCGCGAGAAGTTGGCATCCATGACCAAGGAGGATCGTGTCAAGTTGGTGGAAAGGGCTGCCAAGGTTTTGGGCATGCCGCCAGAGCAGGTTACGACGCAGCATCTGCTCGGCATCAAGGTGATCCAGGCGGAAACGAAGAAATACGGGGCCAGGATACAGGCCCAGGCAGAGGGCATTGCTGCCAGGCTCAAGGCAGAGGCCGATGCCAAGGTAGCAGAGGTCAAGGCGGCCTATGAGGCCCGGGTCAACAAGTTGTTTGCCACGCCGGCAGGCCGTGCCTATGTGGCTTACGAGGCAGCCGATCATGTCCAATTCAGCAAGACGCTCACCTTCAATTCTTCCGATGGCATTCCATCGATCTTGAGGCTACGCGATTTCGCCAAGAAGTTCATGGGGCGATGACGGAGTCGAGAGCGATTGCAGGTGGCTTGCGGGGGTTGGTGTCTTTTCTGTGAGTCGGGCCTGGATGGGGCGGGGAAAGAACGGCTATCGTGCAGCCAGTCGGGTGGCGATCCAGACCAATCCCAAATAGAGCAAGGCCAGGCTGATAGTCCAGACGAGGACCGATCCGAGAACCGACAGGACCGGGATCGTGGCGGCCGCTACCCTGCTCGGCGAGGTGATCGTGGCGGCCAGCGCCAGGCCCAGGAAGGCAAGGACCCAAGCTGCGAGCAGGCCCCAGGCGGCATTCTTCATGTCCGTGCGTGAGGGAGCCATGTGGACACCCAGGCTCAGGGCGGCATAGGACCAGATCCAGAATTTCCAGGAGCCGATACCGAGGCGAGACAAGGGTTGGCCCACCCTGGCCAGCAGGCTGCGTCCCACGAGGACCGGAGACTGGGCCCAGGAGATGGGAGCATGAGGGATTGTGGGATGGAGTCCCACGAGCCAGACCCAGCCGACCGTGAGGATCGTCAGGCCCACGAGCAGTGGAGCAATGCCCACGATGGCGCGTCTGAGGGCCTTGGCCAATCCAGACCCTTCCTGCACATAATGGACGTATCCCAGCGTTGCGCTGCGGGGATCGGGCTGGAACAAACGGTAATCTACCACGCGCAGCCCCAGGACCTTGCATGCCGCCAGGTGGCTCAACTCGTGGATCGGAGTGCCGATCCAACCGGTGATGAGCACGCTGCCCCATCCAAACCAATGGGACAGTCGTCTGGAAGCGGCCCTTTCGATGTGGGACAGTCCCATGACGCCAATCAGGAGGAGGATCGTGAGGGACAACAGCAGCAGGGTCGCCAGGCGGACTGGTTCGGCCAGGTGGTTTGTCACGGATGCCGCGAGTCCCGCGAGAGCCACTGCGGGTCCTGGGCCGACAATCGTCGAGACCAAGTTGGAGGCAGTCATGACCGGCTTGGTGAGCAAGGTCGCCAGGGCGGCAATGGGCTGGATGCCGGTGGCGGCTGCCAGGGCCGTTGGGGGCGGCAGGCCCGTGGTGGCCGGCAGTGCAGACAGAGAAGAAAGCGAGGACAGAGAAGACAGGGATGCGGCAGTGGGAAACGAGTGGAGAGAGCAGCGTGCGCGCAGCCTGTCCAGGGGGCGGGCGGGATTGTTGGCCCCAAGGGAGACTCTGTCCAGGGGGCGGGAAGGATTCTTGGGCCCATGGGTGACTCCATCCAGGGGGACTGTAGGGACCAGTTGTTGCCGCACCACCATCATCGCCGGCGATTCCGCTGTTTTGGGAACATGACTCGGTTTTTCCGGGGCCGGCTTCTGTCTTGTCCACGCAGCTCCGGGTGGAGTCGTCCGTATTTTTGGAGCAGCATCCTGGCGATCTGTGCCGCCTTGACCCTCCATCGTCGCGGGTTGCCCAGGAGTACGGCAAAGGCCACCTTGGGGTGATCGGCGGGGGCAAAACCAATAAACCAGCTATAGTCCACATACGGATCCACTCTGGTCAGTGATCCGGTCTTGCCTGCCACTGTCGCCCAGGGCACGTAGGCCTGGCCGCTTTTCGTGTAGAAGGCGCGACGAGCCGTGCCGATCCTGGTGGTCATGACCATGGCCTTGGTGAGGAGATGGGCCACGAATTCAGAGATCACAGGTTGCTGCCACTGTTCGGGCAGATCCTGCGCCTTGCCGTCTTTCGTCAGTGCGGCAAGGATCCGGGGGCGTATCATGACTCCTCTGTTCGCAATGGTGGCGGCGATGAGCGCTCCATGGAGCGGGGAAAGGTTCGTGTGCCAAAATCCCGCTGCCACCTTGGCTCGTGCCACTGGCTCGCGGGGAATGGCGGCCGGCGAGATCTTGGGGGGGAGCACGAAATCGATGGTTCGGTTGAACCCGAAGGCCAAAGCATATTTGAGGAGTGTGGTTCGGTCGAGGTGCTTGAGAGCCAACTTTGCGATGATGGCATTGGTGGACTTGGCCAGGGCTCCTGCCAGCGTGTCACATTGGTCGTCGCGTGTGGGATCGTCTCTGAGATGTCTGGCGGTGAGGCGGCGGGAACCGCCGTGATAGCAGACCCTGGTGAAGAGTTTGGCGCGGTTTTCAGACAGGAGTGCACTCGTGGTGATCACCTTGAACAGGGATGCCGCCGGCGCCCAAGGGGTCAGACAGAGCTGGTTCGTGCCCAGATTTTTGTCGGCTGCACTCGAACCAGCCATGACCAGCAGATTGCCGGAGTGGACGTCGATCATCACGGCCGCGCCGTAAGGCACGTCGTAGCGGCGCAGCAGGGTTTCGGCTGTTTTTTGGAGCCTGGGATCGAGGGTGAGCAGGGCATGGTATCCGTCTGGGAGATCCTGGGCGAACCGGCCTTTCGTCACGCGGGCCTGTTCCACGGAGATCGCCTTGGCCCAGGCCGGCGGGGAGGGCTCGTCGATTTGGAGGCCGCCGGCGGGGTCCTCTTTCTGGGTGAAGACCCAGGAGAAGGGCCTGTGTGACGGACCAGTGAGTGTCAGGGCGGGGGTTGGCCTGTGGCGATGGGCCGCCAAGAGCCGCATTCCGGTGACGAGCAGGAGGATGACGAGGACAAAGCTCCAGATTGGAAGGCTCCTGGAATGAACGATGCCAAGCTGCCTGCCCGGCTGAGAACGTCGCGTTGTCATGTCCGTGCGCTCCAAATGCTGTTTTCAGACCATCCGAGATCGGGCACCTTTGAGTTGGCGCATGTATCCTACAAGGTAGGATATGTCTGGATGTGTGTCAAATCTTTGGGGGGGTAGAGGGCTGGCGTTTGGGGGTTGGCGTCGAGAGTTGGCGCTTGGGGGGGCGTTTGGGGGATTGGCGTCGCGGGCTGGCCTCGATGGGGCGGCAGGAGGGCAGGGGCCAGGAGTCGAAGGGATGGTGGGTTTGATCCAATGGTGGAGTGGCATCGATGGGTGAGGGGCGCAGAAGTTTACGATCTTGAGAACGATGGACTGGGAATCGGAGAAGGTCCCGATTGTGTCGAGGTGAGGGCTGTGGAAAAAGATCAGGCTGGCTCAGGGCAGTGTGATGCCCCGGGCCTTGCAGCTTTTGATGAGGAGATTTTTTTGAGCGGAAGAAACCCGGCGATAGGCCCAGGCGGCTACACTCTTTCTGTGGGTGGAACAGCCGCAGCTTCCCGCAATGACTGCGGCGAGCCGGCTCGGGCTGAGCCGGTAGGACTTCTTGGCAAGTCGGATGGCCTTGCCACAATTTCCCCCGCCCCAGGCTGTTCTGGCCTCTTTGAGCAATGCCTTGGCTTGTTCTTTCTTGTCACCGGTGCCTGAATTCTGACTGCTGCTTGCTCTATTTCTGGGCCTCGTGTGAGCACGGGTAGGCCTGGTACCCAGGGAGCTTCTGTCTGCGACCTGGGTTCCTTTGATGCATCGGTCGATGATGGGTTGGAACCGAGGCTCATCAGGTTTGAGTGCAATGGCCTGGCGGGCCAAGATGCGCACATCGGCACATTTTTTCTTCGATGCCAGCGCCTTGGCCTTTTTGAGGAGTTGATTCGTATAAGCATCCACGACCTGGGGCCAGGTATCCTTGAAGTCTTTATAATAGGTGCTGTCGCGCGGAAATTCGTGGCCCAGATTGACGGCCCGCTTGACCTTCCCTGCGCGCCAGGCTGCAATGAACTTTTTGTAACGGGTTTCGTTCTTGGCTTCCGCCCTGGCCTTTTCCAGTTTTTTCTTGGCGTTCTGGTCGTCGGGATGAGCCTGCAGGAAAGCCTTTGCTTCGGTGATGGCCTTGTCCCAGTCTTGTGCCGCCAGGGCATTTTCGATCTTGGAGTAATCCAGGGTGACCGGCCTGGGCTGTTGCCCATTGTCGGTCTGTGTCGCCACGGCGCCTGAAGTCTGTGACGTTTCGTCGGAACCTTTTTTGGTTTTGCTCGGTCGAAAGACGAAGTATGCCACTGCCACGAGAGCGAGGCCCAAGATGGCCAACCCTACGTAGAGTCCGGTCTTCGAACCCTTCACCGAGGACAAGCCGGCTGCTGTGCGCGACGGCACGAAATGTTCTCCGGGTGCCACGAAGCGGAACCGGACGTGGCCCAGATCGAGGATGTCGCCTTTGCGCAGCTCGATGCGATCGTACTTTTCACCGTTGACGAGCACGCCGTTTTGACTGCCCAGATCGAAAATCGTGTAGTGGCTGCCGTCTTTCACGATTTTTGCGTGATGTCTCGAGATGGAGCCATGATCCAGGACGATTTCGTTTTCCGGCATCCTGCCGAGGACCATGGTGGGCAGGTCGAGGGAGATCTCACGCCCGAAGAATTCTTCGCTGATCACCACCAGTTTTGCGGCTGGGCCGGCTGCTGGTTGGGCTTGAGGCGACGGCGCGGATTGAGCAGCCTTTTCCTGTTGGGCCGGAGGCTGGACTGTCTCTGCGGCGGCTGGACTTGGTGCCGTTGCAGGCTGTGGGCCCGGCCCTCCAGCCTGCTTTGGTGGCGCCGGTGCAGCCGGTGGCGCCGGTGCAACCGTCCCTCCCGCCGGTGTCGTCGGCTCGGGTACCGGGGCTCTCTCGAGTGGGATCGTCTTCATCTCTTCGAAGGGATCCGGTTTCGAGGCAGCCGCTGGACTGTCGTATTTCAGGGCGAGAATGTAGTCGCCGATGACGATCTTGTCGCCTTCTTTGACCGGGACCCTTCCCTCGATTTTTTCCTTGTTGACCTTGATCCCATTGTAGCTGTCCAGATCTTCTACGAAGACCTGGCCATTCTGCTTGAGGAGCTTGGCGTGTCTGCGCGACACGTTCCGCTCGGTCAGGCGAATGGTGTTGCCTTCCTTGCGGCCAATGGTGATCTCGTCCCGGATGAGTGGAACGATGGTGGTCTTGCCCTCGTCGTCTTCTATGATGAGCTTTATCATGTTCCGGGTACGATTGTGATGGTGTTGGTTTCCAGCCTTCCGCCTGTTTGTCGGGCGTCGGTTTTCTCAACGCGATTTCGCCCATGTCGATGCCAGCTAGTTTAAGAGAGCAACAAAAGGCGGTCAAGCCTTATCCGGACCATTTGATGTTTTGTCTTTTGGCTGGTCGACTTTTGTCCTTGGTTGGTCGACCGTTCGGAGCGCAGGACTTTTTCCTTGACGAACGAAAAACGCTGCTTAATAGATATCTGCCTTAGGTAGCGGCAAAAAACGCCCAAAATAGAGACGTC
Source organism: uncultured Myxococcales bacterium (assembly GCA_964539505.1). Taxonomy (GTDB): domain Bacteria; phylum Myxococcota_A; class Polyangia; order HGW-17; family SLPX01; genus CAZIJS01. The sequence continues at coordinate 25,063 of CAZIJS010000028.1, read as the reverse complement.
GCCGGTTCTGATATGAGGCCGGGGTCATTTGGGCTGGGAAATGAGAGAGTGAGTCTCGAACGGCGCGCTGGCTCTCGTTTAGAAAGGAGGCCTCCATGTATGCAGTAGTGGAGACCGGTGGAAAGCAATATCGGGTCAACGACGGCGATCGCTTTCGCGTCGAAAAGCTCCCGCAGGCAGTGGGAGAGGAAGTGGTCCTGGATCGGGTTCTGCTCGTATCTGATGGAGAGCAGGTGCATCTCGGTGCGCCTGTGGTCGAGGGGGCCTCGGTCAAGGCCGAGGTCGTGGCTCAAGGGCGCGGCCGGAAATTGACGATTTTCAAGAAGCGACGCCGCAAGGGCTATAAGCGCAAGGCAGGACACCGTCAGGACTATACGGAACTTGCGGTCACGGGAATTTCGCTCGGCTGACGCGCTGTCGGCTGGTCGCGAGGAGGTGAGCAATGGCCCACAAAAAAGGACAGGGAAGCTCCCGAAATGGGAGAGACAGCCGGGGACAGCGTCGCGGAGTGAAAAAGTTCGGCGGGCAGAAAGTGCGTGCCGGAAATATTCTCGTGCGTCAGCTCGGAACGAAGATCCATCCCGGTCAGAACGTGGGAGTCGGCAAAGACTACACACTTTTTGCTTTGGTGGACGGCGTGGTGACATTTTCACGCAAGGGCACACGCCGGGTGAGCGTGTCCGTATTCCCAGAGCCCACCAAGTAGACGAGCCGCTTCGGCTACGCTGATCGCCCGTCCAACGGCTCGCACCGGATTCCACGGTGCCGATTTTTTTTATAGATGAGGCAGTGATCCATGTCCGCTCCGGTAAGGGCGGAGACGGCTGTGTCGCGTTTCGCCGAGAGGCTCACGTGCCCCGGGGGGGGCCGGCGGGAGGGGATGGCGGTAGGGGCGGAGACGTGGTCTTCGTGGCCGATGAACAACTTTCCACGTTGATGGACCACGCGTATCGCCGTCAATATCGGGCAGGTAAGGGACGTCCTGGGGGAGGGGACAACAGGACGGGGCGAGGCGGTAAAGATCTCATCATCCCGGTGCCGGTGGGTACGGTGATCTACGACGCAGAGACTGGTGAGCTGCTCGGGGATCTCGTGGAGCCGGGCCAGCGGCTCGTGGCAGCCAAGGGAGGCAGGGGCGGCAGGGGAAATGCAGCGTTTGCCACGGCCACGGATCGGGCGCCCAGAAAGTCCGAAGAGGGAGGTCCGGCCGAGGAAAGAAGGCTCAGGCTGGAACTCAAAATCCTGGCGGATGCAGGTCTCGTGGGGCTGCCGAATGCCGGGAAGTCCACGCTGCTGGCCGCCGTGAGTCGGGCCAGGCCCAAAGTCGCCTCCTACCCTTTCACGACGCTCGATCCTCATCTCGGGATCGTGGATCTGGATCGTGATCGGCGTTTCGTGCTTGCAGATCTCCCTGGATTGGTGGCGGGCGCCAGCGAGGGCAAAGGCCTGGGGTTGCGTTTTCTCAAACACGTGGAACGCACCAAAGTGCTCGTCCATTTGGTGACACTCGATCCGGACGAGCAATCGACTGCCGCCGTGGAACGATACGACGCTTTGCGCAGGGAACTGGTCAGTTACGGACGGGGGGTGGCCGACAAACCCGAAATCGTGGTTTTGTCCCGGATGGATCTGCCTTGGGTGGCACAGGCTCGAAAGGAGTTGCGCGGATTCTTTGCGGAGAGAAATCGCAGACTCGTGCCGGTATCGTCGGTGTTGCACAAGGGCCTCGATCGGCTCACAGAGGAAATCTGGAAGGTGCTTTCCAGGATGTAGCGGTTGGTCGTGGTGTCACTGTGCCAAACAGGCAGGCTGCTGGGCTTTTGACAGTCTTTTTTCCGACCGGCAATTTAAAAAGGCAAAATGATCCAAGTCACAAGGGTTTCAGGTCGCTTGACCCTTGTTCTGGGATGGTGTATCAAATTCGAGTCTAAATGATGAGTTGGTGATTGCCCCGGCCCAGACGGGCCAGGTATCCGAATCAATCCTGGTCGGGCGTCTTGGTTACGCCGATGTGCTGGGGCCGAGTGAGGGTGAGCATCCAGATGGTGTGATTTTGCACATAGGGGGATTCCATGAGGACCTCGATCGTCGCAGTAAGCTTGTTTCTCTTCTCTGTCCAGGCCTGGGCCCAAGGCGGAAAGCCTGCTACCGAGCCGGCGCGACCCGCTCCCAGGGCATCTGCCGCAGCGCCGGCAGCGCAGCCGGCAGGCCAACCGACGGCACAACCTGCGGCACAGCCGACAGCACGGCCGGCGGGTCAGCCGACAGCACAACCGGCCGGCCAACCTGCGGCACAGCCGGCCGGTCAGGGCACTGCACAGCCAGCGGTGCCACCCAAGCAGCGCCCGAAGAGCTACATCATCCGGTTGCGTGAGATTTCGGAGCGAATCGCCGAACTCAAAGAGCAGGTTTCCCAGACGAAGTATCGGTTGAATCTGCTCAAGGAGGCTGTGCTCCATGGCACCATTGCCGGCTGTCAGCTCGTTGTGTTGTTGGACCATCGGATGGGCAGCAGCTTCCGATTGACGAGCGTGCGATTCGCCCTCGACGGAAAGCCTGTGTTCAGTCGTCAGGACATCGTCGATGCCAAGGAGGCCACCAGGCGACATTGGCCCATTTTTACCGGTCCTGTGCCGCCGGGCCCCCACGTGTTGACGGTGGAATTGCGCTGGCGCGGATACGGTCACAAGCTGTTTAGTTACGTGCGCGGTTATCGGTTCAAGGTCTTGTCGAGTTTTTCGTTCAAGGCAGCCGAGGGAACCGAGACGCAAATCCGCGTGATTGCCTATGAAAAGGGAAACCGGGTCACCACACCGCTCAAGGATCGGCCTGCCATCAAATTCAAGGCCAAGGTTCGGGGACTGGCCGATCAAAAGACCACGAAGAGGGCAAAATGAAACGGCGTCTTTGGGGGCTCCTCCTCGCGGCTTCGACCTTGATGGCAGGGCGCGCCGAGGCCAGGAGCCTTGGTGAATTGGACGGGGAACTCACCCAGCTCCAGGCGGCACTGGGCCAGTATCTCAGTGCGCTCAAGGTGCCGAAGGTGACCTCCCATCGGGAACTGACCAGACGGCTGCTCGACGGCGAGGTTCTGTTCCGCATGGGCGATTATGACAAGGCGGCCACGGTGTTCACTGATCTGGTTTCCAACCATCCAGGAACGAACGTAGCGGCTCAAGCCGAGTTTTATCTTGCCGAGTGCCTCTATCACCGACACGAGTATCACACGGCGGTTCGTCACTACCAGGCGGTCGTGGACCGGGGGGCAGGGGATTTCTACCAGAAAGCGCTTCAGCGTCTCCTCGAGATCGCTTTTCGGACGGGCAGGCACGGTGGTGTGTATTTGCTGGTCCAGAAAATCCAGGCATTGCCCGCCTCCGATCGGGATCCCTCGATGGAATATGTGCTGGGCAAATACTACTATTTCCGGGGGCTGCTGAACCGCGCAGATCAGGTGTTTTCTTCCATGGCTCCCACTGGGGCCTATGGTCTGAGGGCCCGCTATTTCAAGGCGGTCATCGCTGTCCGAAAGAAGCGATACAAAGAGGCCGAGGGGATCTTTCGGGAACTGATGAAAAAACTCGCTCCCCTCTCGCAGGGGCGCAGTGCCCTGGCGCGCAAGATGCGCGAACTCAAAGACTTGTCCATGCTTGGCCTTGCCCGGCTTCTCTACAGCCAGGACAAACCAGACGAGGCGATTGCCCTCTATCGGACCATTTCGAGGCGATCGCCGTTCTTCGAAGAGGCTCTCCACGAGCTGTCTTGGGCCTACCTTCGAGCCTGGGAATTCTATCGAGCCATCCACACTTTGCGGCTCCTGGTCTTGCTCAGCCCGAACTCGCGCTACGTGGCGGAATCCAAAATCATGATGGGGAACCTGAAGGTGGTGGCCAGGCAATATGACGAGGCCAGAAGCCTTTTTCGGCAGACCGCGCGGACCTACCGTCCCATTTATTTGAAGCTGCGGGCTCTGGCGAGGCGCAGGGTGGCACCAGAGAAGTATCTCCAGACGTTGCTCTCCTCTGGTCCCGCTGCCCTCGACGTGGATTTGGACCTTCCCAAGAGGGTGGTTCGGGAGTTGCGACAGCAGTCCCAGGTGCGCAAGGCATTGGCCATGCTTTCCGACGTGGACGAGATCAAGGCAGGGATCCGGGAATGCGAAAAGATCCTTCATCGAGTCAATGCGCGTCTGTCGTCGGGAGCCCGAGCCTCGGCTTTTCCCGACGTGGCGAAAGGACGCGCCGTGGCTGCGGAACTCGACATCCGCCTGACCCAGATCGAACGGGATCTCATGGCCAAGCTGCGGGCAGATCTCCTGCCTGCAGCTTCTCCGGCGGAGCGGGCAGAGTTGGAGAGCATTCGAGCCCGCAAGAGCAGGCTGGGAAAATTGATAGAGGCCATGCCACGGTCCGGAGAAGCATTCAAGGCCCGGATTGCCAAGATGCGCCGGCTCTATGATGCCAAGGAGGCCCAGATTCACAAGTTGTCCATTGCAATCGACGCGCTGGGCGCCGTCTTGGCGGCCATCAAGAATTACTATGAATCCACCAGGGCCCGGCAGAAATTGCCCGAGGCATCGGTGATGGCGAAGGTGAGCACGTTGAACCGGACCATCGAAGGTCTCCGTGCCCGGATGACACAACTTCGTTCCGAGGTGGAGGACGCCAAATCTTCTGCCGGAGTGGATGACGTGACCATGCGGGAAGAACGGCGCGTTCGAAGAGATTTCGAGGCCCTGTTGGCCAGAGAACGGACAATCCTTTCGGGGATCGAGGCCAGATTGGGCGGAGGGACTCGCCAGGATGTCAGTCAGGTGCGTCGAGTCCTCGCCAGGGCGGCCTCCGTGCGAAGACTCCTGTCTCAGTATCAGGCCAAGATCGAGGAGTTGTTGGCGGTGAAATTGGGGAGGGCCAGGCGCATCCTGGATCAAGAGCGGGTCAATATCGTACGGTACAAAAACCAGTTGGCTCAGTATGCACCGCAGGCCCGTTCCGTGGCGGGTGGTGTGGCCTCGGAGGGGTTTCGGTCCGCTGCATCCGTGGTACGTGAGGTCCTCATCAAGTCCGATGTCGGCGTCTTGGATGTGGCGTGGGCGCTCAAGTCCGATCGGTCCGAGGACTGGGCCGACCATGTCAGACGCAAGGCGAAGCGGCTGATGGATCTCGACAAGAGGTTCCAGGAGGTCAGAGCGAGATGAGACGGTCTTTGTGGACCTACGTGGTCCTGATCGGTCTGATGGTGGGACCCTCGGTGGGGCGGCAGGCAAGGGCGCAGAAGTTGACGGGGAGTTCGCTGGTGCGACCCAAGCCGTATTCGGCCGATGAGCTCAAGGAGATCGCACTCCTTCCGGAATTGCTCCGGCTCTATCGGTGGGGCACCGAGGTGTTTTTGGCGATCACCGATCATGTCGTGGAGCGCACCTATCTCAATGAGAAGGCGAGGATCACGCAGGCATATGCCGGGCAAATCGAGAAGAGTCGTCGCCATACCGAGGCTCGCCGATTGGAGGCGATCAAGGATTTCGAGGCTTGGATCAAGCGTTACCCCAATGACAGGCGCTGGACTCCGGACATCTTGTTTCGTTTGGCCGAACTCTATTACGAAAAGGCCACGGTGGATTTTCAGTATGCCCAGGTTCAGTATCAAGAAACGGTGCGAAGAATCCGGGACGAATCCAAGAAGCTGGGCAAGGATCTCCCCGAGCCCCCCGAGCCGGTGATCGACTACGCGATTCCCATTTCCTACTACCGCCGGATCATTCGAGAGTTCCCCCATTACCGCAATCGGGACGTGGTGTATTATCTCCTCGGGTATTGCCTGCGGGAAATGTCGAAGCAGGCCGAAGAAGAGGCCTCGGACGAGCCTGAGAGTCCAGACAAGCCGTCGAAATCCCGCATCTATGCGGCCCAGGCCAGACAGGCTTTCCTCGGGTTGGTTTGTGCGAATCGTTACAAGCCCACCGATCCTCCCAGCGAGCCTACGGTGCCGGCGGAACTTCAGTCCGCCATTGCAGCCAGCGAAGAGGACACGGCGGCCCAGGAGAACCTGGATCTGGCAAAATTCGACCCGTATCATGGGTGCAGGCCCGCGATTGCCTTGAATAAGTTTTCGGGCATGGAACTCAAGAAGCGACAAGCGCTCTTGTCTCAGGCTTGGTTCATTCTCGGTGAGCAACATTTCGATGCCGATCCCATCGTGACGCTGAACGAACAGGAAAAAGAACAGCTCAAGGCCGAGTTTTTCAAGCACCGCAGCAAGGAGCAGTACATCAATGACTACCAGCGGATGCTGGCCGAAAAGAAGGAACAGAAGGTCAAGATCCACAACTATTATGCCATCTCGGCTTACACGAGGGTCATCCAGAATTTCAAAGGTGCCGAGGAATATCCAGACGCACTCTACAAGCGGGCTTGGACCTATTTTCGAGTCAATATGTACTCGAAGGCCCTCGACGAGTTCGATCGGTTGTTGCTCGAAAGCAGCGACGAAGCGCTGCGTGACAATGCCGTGCGATATGTGGCTCTCTGCGCCTACTACCAGCGGCTCACCGATGACAAGTTCGGTTTTCTCAAGCAGCACTATCAAAAGAAGGGATGGCTCCACGATTCCACGGGACCGCTGGGCAAGTATCGTCACGTCAAGCGGGCCTTCCACGAGTTGGCAAAGATTTTCTACGAGGACGCCGCACCGCCGGCCGACACCCCTGGAGCCGAGAACTACCGCGCTCCTGACCTGCTTTCGTCTCTCAAGGTGTATCGATGGATCCTGACACGGGCCGGATTCGGACCGGACAAGCCCGGCGAGACGGATCTCGACTGGAAATACTACAAGGGCAGAGCAGAGGTCCAAAAGGCGATCGTGGACATCATTTATTTGCTTTCAGTGAACAACGAGGTGCAAAAGGACTGGCCGCGAAAGCTCTACCAGCAGGAGAAGCGGGCGGCCTTCAATCGATTTTCCACCTTTGCATCGAGCCCCTATCGGATGTTCGCCGAGAAGTACGAAAAGATGTACGGAGAGGACCCAGACGTCAGGAAGGCTCTGGCATCTCTGCGTCAGACCAGTCTTCTCGACGTGGCCAATGAGTACTATATCCTCGGCCGGAAGGCCTGGGAGGGCAAGCGCGACAAGATCAACGAATTGATCAAGACAATCGTGGGGATCAACCAGGAGATCTCCAATCTCCAGGCTCAGGGTGACCAGGAAGGTCTCTCAAAGGCCCAGGTTGAATTGGAGACCAAGAAGAAAGAACTGGCGGACGTGACCAAGACCTTTGCGGACATGTTCGACCAGGCAGTAAAATCCTACGACGTCATCATCAAGCATCCCCAATTCAAAGACACCATGGATGCGTACAAGGCCTTGTTCTTCAAGGCGGACTGCCTGTTCTATTCGAACCGATACCTGGAGGCTGCCGAGGCATACAAGGCAGCGGCGGATTCGAAGATTTCGAACAGGTATCGTCTCCAGGCGCTGCGCGGCCGGGTGGACGCCTACCAACTCCATAATCAGCTCAACGTGATTCCCCCGGTGCCACCGAGCCCGGACCGGGACAAGAGCCTGGTCGCCAAGCCCATCCCCGAGTCGGTGCTCAAATGGCACGAGGCCATGAAGGAATTGCTGGCTACCGAGGAACGTAAGGCAGATGCGGTCTTGTTCCAGTTTCAGATTGCTTTTACCTATTATCAATACCGGCATGCTGACAAGGCATATCAGCTCCTTTGGGCCTTTCTCAAGCAGCACTGTGATACCAGGGAAGCTTTTTACGCGGGGAAGGCTCTGCTCGCCATGGCTCTTATCCGCAACAACAAGGAAGGAAACAGCCTGACGTCGTTGAAACAACTCGATGGTGAGCGGCAGAAGTTGGCCAAGGCCAAGTGTGGGACCAACGTCACCTTCCCACCCAAGACTCCCAAGGATGAGATGCAAAAATACGCGGCCAAGGTCAAAGAGTTTTACAGCAAGATGCTCGGGCTGGCCGCAGACATTCGGATGAACCGGGCCGATGCACTCTACCAGGAGGCCCGCAGGGCCAAGGGCACTGCGCGCGAGTCGAAGTATCTTGCGGCGGCCAGGGAACTCGAGGAGATCGCGCGGCGCTACCCCAATTCCCCGAAAGCAGCCATTTCCCTTTATTATGCAGCGGAAGGCTACGAGCAGACCAGGCGTTTCCGGAAGGCCAAGGCGATCTACGAAGAAATCGTCAAGAACCCGAAGTACCGGGACCAGATTCGTCGAGTCAAAGATGAGATTTGCAAGAAGGTGGGGGGGCGGCAGCGGTGCCGCACGGTGACGACGAACAAGCTCGACAATGTGGTCAATTTCCTGGCCCAGGCTGCATGGAAGGCCATGGAGTTCGATGCGGCCATGAAGTATTACGGCCAGTTGGCCAAGGGGAAGGTTCCCACCGACGAGCCGGCCATCCGTGTCAACGCGTACTACTGGTATGCCAGACTCCTGCGCATCTACGACAAGCCCAGGGTCGCTGTGAACTATTTTCTCAAGTACTATCGGGACATCACAAAGGTGATAGGAGCCTTCGAGAAGCGACTGGGACATACCACGAATGCCGACGATCGCCGAGATATCCAGGCCCAGCTTGCCGAGGCCAGACGTTTCCGGGTGGAGGTGTTCTATGAGATTGGAAAGATCTATGAGCGCCTCAACGATTTGAGTGGGATGGAACGTTATTACGGCAATTATATTCGTCAAGTTGCCGATCGGCTCGGATCGCGGAACACGGCCGCTGGTGACTACTACAAGAAACATCCTGCGGATCGGGCTGCTGCCATGAAAATGATGGAGGCCTTGCATCGACTCGCCTCGGGCAATGCGGCAAGGCACCGTGGAAGGCAGGCCGCTGGATACGAACAGAAGATCGTGGACTATTTCGGTCGGTTCCACATGCCAAAGGGGGAAAACCCCGCAGCCGATTATGCCGCAGAGATTTCGTTTAGACAGGTGGAGAGAGAATTCCAGCGGTTCATGGCGCGCAAGCTCAGCATTCGGTCCATTCGGCTCAAGGCCCGGGTTCGCAAGGGGATGAAGGCCAAGGCGATGCTGGCTGCCATGTGCGAATTGATGGGATGGGGAAAGAATCGAAAGACCGGGCAGCCCTGTGCGCCGGGCAAGGCCTTGACCATGCTGCGTGACGTGGTCAACCCGTACGTGGCAGAGGTCAATAAATTGACCCAGAAATTATACAACGACGTGGGGCTCAAATACCTCCATCCGAAGTGGGTCCTGGCCGTGCGGGCCAGGATGGGACAGATGTTCGTCAAGGCTGCCTCGGACCTGGATGGTCTGCCGGTGCCTCCTGAGGTCAAGTCTTTCTGGAAGGTCTTTTGGGCCTTCGTGCAAAAGTACAAGGCTTCTTATCGGGCTTTTTTCGAAAAGCTCATGGCGGTCTATGAACTGGACATGGATGACGAAGAGTTGGATCAAGACACGATTCTGGATGCGTACAAAGAGAAGACCTATGCGACGATCCGGAAGAATGCCCAGGCTCTGCGCAACGAGGCCATCCGAAACTTCGTCGAGGGGATCAAACTGGCCAGGTCCATCGGGCTGGCCGGCAAGTGGACGAAGATCATGCGCAAGGGCCTGTCGGACATCGACCCCGATAGGTTCCCATTCGTGCACGACGCCAAGGTGGCGCAGTAGGTCATCGAGTACAGGACGGTGCTCCACTGGAGTGCTGGACCAGAGAGTAAGTGGATATGAGACTCCATCATCGTTCGATCTGGGTTTTTCTGGCGGCCGTGAGCCTGATGATGGCACCGGCCTGCTCGAAAAAGAAAAAGAAAACCACGCCCAAAGCCCCGGGAGCCAGGCCTGCGGCTCGATCGGGGGGATCGACCAAAGTGCCCAGCGGGGTTTCCTCGGACGAGGACGAGGCGAAGACCGAGTCGGCTCGGCCCGGCGCAGAATCGGGGACGGGTAGTAACGGGGGCCAGCCGGATGCAGGGCAGGGCCAGGCGGGCCGCCGGCCGCCGGCAAGCAGGCCTGCGGCAGGTGGGGACTCGGGCGTGGCTCGGCCGCCTGCTCGGGTGGACCCGCAGGAAATCAAGCGACGCAACCTTGCAGCATCGAGAAAGGCGCTCAATGCCGGCGACCTGGATCGATCCATTGCCCTGGCCAAGGCCGTCCTGGCGGTGGACGAGAAAAACGTGGATGCCATGGTGGTGATCGCCAGGGCATACTTCAAGCAGGGGAAACTGGAATTCTGTCGTGCGGTCTTGGGGTTCATTGCAGCGATCGATCCGAACAATGCCTACGGGTATTATCTGGCCGGTCATCTCGCGCTGCACGACAACGAGTTTGCCAGGGCCAAGCGGTTTTTCGAGAAGGCGGTGGAGCGCAATCCGAATTTTCCGGATGCCTGGGCGATTTTGTGTGCGTGGTATAGCAAGGGCAAAAACTGGCGCGATCCCAAGCACCCGGGCCGGGATGCCTACCAGGCCTGCACCAAGGCCACGGCGCTGCGTCCATGGGATTGGAAGACCATGGCCAACCTTGGGACGGTATACCGAGGTCTGGCCGTGGAGTGCCGGGGCGCTGGAGTGCGCGCCTGCGAAACGAGGCGTCGTTCCTGCGGGGCCTCTGGGCAATGCCAGGCAGCCTACGCAACCTGTCGGAAGTCCGTGCTCAGGGGCTGTCGGCCCACAGAACTGCGCTACAACAAGATGGCCAAGGATGCCTACCTGCGGGCTTCCGATCTGTACCAGAAGGCGCTGCGGTCCCATGGCAAGACTCCCAAGCCCTTTGCGCCTGCGCTCTACAATCTCGGCGTCCTTTATTTGGACGCGCAGGCAATGCCTGGTGAGACAGTGGTTTCTCGGCTCAACAAGGCCAAGGCTTACTTGCGCCACTACCTGCGGGCGGCGGCGCCACGGACGGCGCGCAAGGAGCAGGATGCGGTGCGGGCGCTGCTGCGCAGGGCGGATATGCTCATCCAGGCAGAGAAGGCCAAGGAAGAGGCGCGCAAGGCTCAGCAGGCTGCTGCGAGGCAGGCTCGAAACGGTGGTTGATGGCTGAAGATCTGGGTGGAAAAAGGAAGACTCGACTCAGATCCAAACAGTCGATGACCCATCGATGGACGGAGGGTACGACCGTGAGACACATGCTGGAAGCGCTGGTGATCGCCGCGGGGATATGCTTGTTCGGGGGTGCCGCCAGGGCTGCCATGCCCGCTGGGGGCGGTCCCGGGGGCAAGACAAAAAAGCACGAGCCGGGCGATATCACGAAGAAAAAGGATAAGGGCATCAAGAAATCTGGAGACTACTTTGTCTTGGAGGATATCAAGATCGAAGGCAAAGTCTACAAGCCCGAGGCCTTCCATGTGGTCAATCGCAAGGAACTCAGCCTGCGCTGGGATATCGAGGACCCGAGGTTCGGCGGGAATTTTCTGGCCCGCATCCTGTCCTCGGTGAAACGAGATCCCTTTTGACGGAGTCCGGCGAAGCGGGATGTCGCGTGGCACAAACAGGCTGAAACCAGGGTTGCACCTATCCATTGTCTCGCGGTAAAGGGCCCCTGACGCGACGATTCTGGCTCCAGGCGAATGTCGGCTCGAAACGCCGTCTTGCCGTGTCTGCCCTGGTCCAGATTCCGAGCCGAAATTATCGAGACAAGACAAAGCCAAAAAGGTTTCGACTTATTCGACATAAAGATTGCAACGAAAAAGACCTTTGGGTATGATGCCGCCTGCGAAGTAAAAATTCTAAGGAAGACAAGTCCCGGCTTCGAAGAGATTTCTTGCCGGGTCGAGGATTTTGGAAAGTACGAACAAGGAGCTTCGAACCAGGGCCGCAGACCCCAAGGAGAAAAGGGTAGGCCCATCCCGGTGGCACCGGATTGCCGTCCGGGACTAGCTGACCGAAACCGCGCGGGGCGGTTTTGGGAAAGGGAGGAAGGAAAGCTATGGGTGACCTTGCAAAGGCATTCACTGAGGGTGGAATCTTCATGTACGTCATCCTGCTGGTCTCGGTTGCCGGTCTGGCGGTCATCATCGAACGGTTCATTTACCTCTTCTTCAAGTACAACATCAACGCCCAGGCCTTCATGGCACAGATCACCAAGCTGGTGATGGCCAACAACATCGACCGCGCAATCAAGCTCTGTAACGCAGCGCCTACGGCAGCCCTTCCGAAAGTCATCAAGGCTGGTCTGACCAGGGCGAACAAGGGCGAGATCGAGATCTCCAACGCCATTGAAGAGGCGACGCTGGAAGTCATCCCGCAGATTCAAAAGCGGGTGCCCACCCTGCTGGCCATCGCCAACGTGGCAACGCTGCTCGGCCTTCTGGGAACCATCGTCGGTCTGATCCAGGCATTCGGTTCTTTGGGAAGCGCATCGCCCGAGGAGCGCGCATCGCTGCTGTCGAAAGGTATCGCCGTGGCCATGAACACCACGGCCTTCGGGCTGATCGTCGCCGTTCCTTGTATGATCGCGCATATCTTCCTGTCCAACATGGCCACGAAGATCATCAACGAGATCGACGAATATTCGGTCAAGCTCGAGAACCTGCTGGCTGCCCGGGCGCGGGCCGGCGGCGCCGCCATCTCGCAGTAAAAATGATTCGGAACCTTTCCGGCACAGAGTTGTCTGTGCCGGGTGGCTCTGTTGAGATGACAGTGCGAGGAGACGGCCAATGCGAAAGAAGCGAGATACGATCGAGGTCGGCGATCTCAACCTGATCCCGATCATGAACCTGGTGTCGCTGCTGATTCCGTTTCTGCTCCTGTCGGCGCAGTTCATCCAGATCGGGATCATCTTGATCCAGACCCCGAGGCTGAAGAGCAATTCTTCTGCGGACAAGAAGCAAAAGAAGCAGGCTCTCAACCTCACCGTGGTGATGACCGGCAAGGGCTACTATATCAAGTCCCGGTTCGGCAGCGAGTGTCCTCCCGGCAAAACGGGTGGTGACGAGAAACTGTGCTTCCGCAACAAGGTGAAGGGAAAGTTCAGCGCGGCCACCATCAAGGCGCTGCAGAATCACCTGTGGTATCTGTATGCGAAGAAGTACCGGTCACCGCAGTACTACGAAGACGAAAAGACGGATCGGCACACCATCACCCTGGTGCCCCAGCACGACATCAAGTACGAGGACGTGGTCAAGACCCTCGACGCCATGCGTGAGATACCGAAGGGCGCCAAGGATCCGCCGTCTCCCAAGGACATTCCTCCCGGCGGATGCCAGATGGCCTTTGATGCGCGTACTCATAGGTGGCTGGTGGGCGGAAAGGGCAAAGGGGACACGCTGGAAAAAGCTTGTATGTACCACATGGTCACCCTGGCCATCGGCGCCACTTGATGTTCGAGATGGGACCCGAACGTCTCGTACCATCGAGCAGGGGGCCGGGTCGCTGCCTCGGTCGCCAAAGGGGAAAAAAGGAGAGCCTGGGACATGGCAAACAGCAACGCAGCCTATGATTTTTGGCTGAAAAAGAAAAAGGAAAAAAAGAAGGCCAAGATAGCCGAGCGGCGCAAGGGCAACGACATGCCGCTGACGATCACGTCCTTGCTCGACGCCTTGACGATTATCCTGCTGTTTCTGCTCAAGAGCTACGGCAGTAACCCTGTCAACATCAGCCAGAGACGCGGGGAGTTGATGCTGCCCAAGTCGTCGTCCACGGCGAACATGGCCGACATGGTCGATATCCATGTGGGCGCGACGTCGATTTTGGTGCACGGAAAGCCGATTTGCAACGTCAAGAACGGGAAGGTGGACGAAAGCGTCAAGCGCGACGGCGCAGATGGCTTCTTCATCACGCCCCTCTATAAAGAGTTGAAGGCGAAGGCCAAGGAACTCAAGACGAAGGCCAAGGCCGTTGGTTTCAAGTTCGAAGGCAACGCCCTGATTGCGGCGCACAAGGCAGTACCCTACAGGCTCCTCTCGGAGGTCTTGTATACGGCGAACCAGGCGGAGTTCAAACTTTACAGCTTCGCGATCGTCAAGACGAGAGACTAGAGTCTCTGGAACCCCTCGGTTCGTAGGGCACTCCTGGGTAAGGCCCGCGGATTGCCGCCTGGGAACGGGCCAGAGGCTCCGATCCCGAGAAGGCGACACCCGCAGCCTGGCTTCCTTCCGCGGGGGAGGGTCCTCATACCGCGGGAGTTTCGCCGGGAGGAGAACCATGGCCAAGACGAGCAGATCCAAGTCAAAGAAGGCCGGGCAGAAGGTGAGGCGCCAGCCTCCCGCGCCAGGGCAGTTCAAGCCACCGCCACCGCCCCGGAGAATCCTGCGCATCGGGGTGGTGCTGGGTGATGCGATCATCGACGAAAAAATTCTCCATGAACACGAAGACGTGCTCGTCGGTCAGGGAGCAAGGAACACCTTCGTCGTGCCTTCGGGGAGTCTCCCTCTTTCGTTTCCGTTGCTCCTGGCGAACAAGGACGGAAAGACATACACCTTGACCTTTAGTGACGGGATGGACGGGCGCCTCATGTTGGGGGGCAAGGTCCTGACTTTTCAGCACGTCAAACAGCAAGGCGTAGCAAAGAAAAGGGGACCTTTGTGGTACGTCAAATTGCCCCTGGATGCCAAGGGCAAGGTGGTGATTGGCGAGACCACGGTTCTGTTCCAATTCGTAAATGCTCCTCCGGGCCGTCCCAAGGCACAGCTTCCCGCGTTTCTCGCAGGGGGGCTGTTCCAGGGCGGCGATCCCTTGTTTGCCACGACCCTCGCTGTGTGCTTCTTTCTCATGGCAGGGATCGCCGTAGCCTTTCAATTCGTAGACAAGCCCAAGAACATTTCCGGCGGGCGCTTCAAGCGGATTGCGCGTGCAGCGGTAAAACGGCAGGTCCAGCAGCTTCGGAAGCGAAAGCCCCGGGCCGAGGAAGGGGACATGGGCATGGGCGAGGGGGACATGCCGGCCGACGGGGCCATGGAGGCCGACGCGAGGGCTCGTAGCCGAGGGCGTGGGCGGGCACGAGGCCGGGCGAGGGGTGACGGTAAGCCCAGAGGGCCGCGGGGCCCTGCTCGCCTGGCAGATGAAGACGCCGCGGCTCTGAGCGATGCCATGTCTGGTGCTGCAGTTGCTGCGGATGCCGGCAAGGCGGGGTTCAAGGCGGTGGCGCTTGGAACCGTGTGCCACGGGCCGGACTGCAAGGGTGCGAGAGCAGGCGGCGGCGATGCCCTCTCGCAGGGATTGTCGACTACGCAGCTCGATGGGGCCGCCGAGCGTTTCGGTGCGGCTACTGGCGGAGGCGGTCCCGGGGGGCCAGGATCCGGGCGGCGTGGCGGGGGCGGCCGAGGCCGCATCCGGGGTACCGGACGCGTCGGGCGCGGGATCGGTGGAGTGCGGGGTGTGCCTGGCGGCCGGCCTCGCGTGGTGACGCCCCGCGGGCCCAGGCCCAGGCTGAGCGCCTCTCTGCCTCGCATCGGTGGTTCTGTGCCTGCCTCGCTCGCCGAAAAGATCCGGCGCCGCATGCGCGCCAAGGTCTACGGTCTCAAGCGGCTCTACAATACGTTCCTGCAGAGTAACAAGTTTCGCTGCTCGGCCAAGATCTCGTTTATGCTCAACAAGACCGGCCGGGTATCGAGCGTCGCTGTGGGGGGAAACTGCCCTGGCAACTTCGCCGGGTCGGTCAAGCGGAAGGTGTCTTCCTGGCACCTGCCCAAGGGCGGCAGTGGCTTTTTCCGGATCTCGGTCAGTTTCACCTATTGATTCGCCGGTTGTCTTTCATGGAGAAAACGGGGGCCTTCCACTCAAGTGACTGGGTGGTGCGGCATGCATTGGGCCTTGCCTTCGGAGCCGACGTCTGTGCCTGGGCTCGCATGGTGACGAAGGTTGAGCAGGAGTTGCATGACACCCCGCTTGCCTTGGCAGGCGAAGCGAGGGGCCTTGGAGGAAGGAAAAGAAGTGTCGAGGCGGGCCGTCGTCCGTGGGAGGAAGTCTGCGCTGTCTTGGATGTCACGAATCTGGACAACTGGGTCTGGTCACGACTGCAAGCCCTCTGTGCCGGTGACAAGAAAGGAGTCGTTCCCGCCTACGCAGCCAATGGGCTTCGCATGCGGCATCTTTCTGTGACCGCCCAGAATCTCATCTTGCTCGACAGTCTCGATGAGTTTCTCCTAAAGATGAAAGAGGGGGGGATACCAGTGATGCCTCTGAAAGGTGCGGCCTTGCTTGGGCCTCTTTTTCGTCTCTACGAGGACATGGGCGCCAGGAGCATGTCCGACCTGGATCTGTTTTGTGGACCGGACTGGATCGATGAGGCCTCGGCGGCTGCGCGTGATCTTGGGTACCGCATGACAGGATCTTCGTTGGACGCGCGCGGGCTTGGGCATCACCGATATTTCGCAAAACGACACGCATCCACTGCTGGGGCGGATCGAGACGTGGCAGCCGGGTTGAAAGTGACTGTGGAGCTGCATTATCGCCTGACTGTCTGGTGGTGGCACATGGAGGCCCTCGATCGAATGGCGACGACTCTCCTTGGAAGCAGCAGGCAAGCAGCGATCCATCCCACCGGCGTCGATGAAAAGGGACCAGGAGAGCCCTGGCTGGAGCTGCATGTCATCCAACTCTGCCTCCACATCGTCAAGCATGGCATGGGCCCGGACCTGAGAAACGTGCTCGACGTCATTGAGCTGACCCGCAAGTATGCCGTTGACTGGGCGCACCTGCAAGAGATTGCCCGGAAGGTCGGCATATGGCCCCTGGTTTCCTTTGTGCTGACATGGATAGAGGTCAGCATCCTGGAGCCCGTCGATGTGGAAGCACCATGGCGGCAGAGCCTGGGGCCGGCAGAGGGCCGAGCCCAGCCGTTGCTGGCGAAGCTGATTCCGCGTCGTCGGATACCGCCTCTGCGACAAGTCATCCTCCCATGCGCAGGGGCTCACACGCTCGACCCTCATAGCTCCATGGTTCTTGGATACCTGGCGCTTCTTCCCGGCATGCGGGCAAAAGGTGCAACCGTGACCTGGTGGCTCTGGGACCGCTGGAATCTGAGGCGCTTTTTGCCCAAGGCGCCTGGCTTTCCTTGACAGTGCCACCAAGAGGAAGATATTTGAAAAATCGAAAGAACGCGCCGGGTTTTGCGCCTGGACCGTTTGGGGCCCGCTGACGCCCTGGGGGTCGTCCAACGAAGCGAGACAGGCCTTCGGTTTTTCTCTTTCAGGGATGGATCCATGCACAGTGCTTTTCTGGTGGATTGTCGGCTTGTCCCAAGGCCCGATTATCCGAGGTTCCGGGCCAGGTGCAGGCGCCAAAGGAGGTATCGAGAAGATGGCCAAACCAATTGATAGAAATGCCAAAGTTTTTGTGGCCGGTCACAGGGGGTTGGTGGGTTCGGCCATTGTCAGGCGCCTGGAGCAGGATGGATTTACGAATATTGTGACCAGGAGTCATTCGGAACTGGACCTCACCGACCAGGCGGCCACCCGGCGTTTCTTTGCAGAGCAGGAGCCTCGATACGTGTTTCTGGCCGCGGCCAAGGTCGGGGGAATCCATGCCAATGACCGGTACCGAGCCGACTTCGTGCGCATCAATCTTCAGATAGAGACGAACGTGATCGAGGCGGCCCATCATTTTGGCGTGCAGCGCCTCATGTTTCTGGGTAGTTCCTGCATCTACCCGAAGCTTGCTCCGCAGCCCATGAAGGAAGCACACCTGCTCACCGGGCCCCTCGAACCGACGAACGAGGCCTATGCCATCGCCAAGATTGCGGGCATCATCATGTGCGACTCGTACAACAGGCAATACGGTACGGATTTCATAGCCGCCATGCCAACGAATCTTTATGGCCCGGGCGACAACTTCGATCTGGAAACGAGCCACGTTCTGCCAGCGCTGATCCGCAAGTTTCACGAGGCCAAGACCCAGGGGCGGCCCACCGTGGAGCTGTGGGGAACAGGAAAGCCGAGACGAGAGTTCCTCCATGTCGACGACCTTGCCGACGCGGTTTTGTTCATGATGGACCATTTCGATTCCCGCCCTGGGGACGTGTTTTTGAATGTCGGGGTGGGCGAGGACGTGACGATTGCGGAATTGGCGGATCTGGTGGCCCGGGTGGTGGGCTTCGATGGAGATCTCGTCTGGAACAGCGACAAACCCGACGGAACACCCAGAAAGCTTTTGGATGTGTCGCGTCTTGCCGCGTTGGGGTGGCAGGCGCACATTGGTCTCGAGGAAGGGCTGGCTCAGACGTACCAATGGTTTCTGGATCACATTGCTTCAGCCAGAATGTGATCCCGGATCGATGGGTCTGGGAGGCATCGGTTCACGAGAGACCGCGGAGCGTGATGGGAGCAAAGACGAAGGAGAGCGGACAATGACTGCGCAGGAAGGCAGAAAGGCGCTGATCACCGGGATCACGGGACAAGACGGATCGTATCTGGCCGAACTGCTCCTGGACAAGGGCTATGAGGTGCACGGCATCATCCGTCGGTCGAGTTCCTTCAATACCGCCCGGATCGATCACATCTACCAGGATCCGCACGAACGCAAGCGCCGGCTCATGCTCCATTACGGAGACATGACGGACGGATCCAACATCTCGCGTCTCATCGAGAGCATCGAGCCGGACGAGATTTACAATCTGGCAGCCCAGAGTCATGTCAAGGTGTCGTTCGACGTTCCTGAATACACGGCGCAGGCCGACGCGGTGGGAGTGATTCGCCTCCTCGACGCCATCAAGGATGCCAGGGTGGAAACCCGTTTCTACCAGGCAGCCACCTCGGAAATGTTCGGCAAGGTCCGCGAGGTTCCGCAGAAAGAGACCACTCCGTTCTATCCGCGCAGTCCCTACGCAGCCGCAAAAGTGTATGGGTACTGGGTCACCGTCAACTACCGGGAGGCCTACGGCCTTTTTGCCTGCAACGGCATTCTCTTCAATCATGAGTCTGAACGTCGAGGCGGCACCTTCGTCACCAGGAAAATCACCAGGGCGGTGGCCAGGATCGTCAACGGCCTTCAAGACACCCTTCATCTGGGCAACCTTGCAGCCAAGCGTGACTGGGGGTACGCCCCGGACTACGTGGAGGCCATGTGGCTCATGCTCCAGCAGGACGAGCCCGACGACTACGTGGTGGCCACGGGCGAGGCTCACAGTGTGGAAGAGTTCTGCCTGGCCGCCTTCCAGCAGGCCGGGATGCCACTCCATTTCGAAGGCGAGGGCTTGGAGAGAAAGGGCTTCGATGAGCAGGGCAATGTGCGGGTCCGAGTGGATCCACGGTATTTTCGTCCCACCGAGGTGGACTTTTTGCTAGGTGACGCATCCAGGGCTCGAGACAAGCTTGGCTGGGAGCCCAAGGTCCGGTTCGACGAACTCGTTGCGCGGATGGTCCGCCATGACCTGTCCCAGCTTCGCGCCGAGCTGGACGGCAGACCCCAGGTCTCACCGGACCGAAGCCACCTGAAGTGACGACCACTCCATGACCCGCAGGAAGCAAGACGCCCGGATCCGGGTGATGCAGGTCGTCACCCGTCTCAACATCGGCGGTCCGTCTCGGCTCGTGACCCTGGCCGCCGAAGGCCTGGAGGAACGGGGGGTTGAGACCCTGCTCGTTTCCGGACGACTCTCCCAGGGCGAAGGCGGCATGTACGACGAGGCCCTGTCTCGGGGGCTCGACATGGAAATCCTGCCCGAACTCCAGCGCAGTCTGTCTCCCCTGGCAGACAGCATCGCCTTGGCCAAACTGACGGCATTGGTCCGATCCTTTCGGCCCCATATCATCCATACGCATCTTTCCAAGGCGGGACTGCTTGGCAGGGTGGCAGGGTTGGCATCAGGGGCGGCAGGATTCGGCCTCCCAGGGCCGGCGTCCCTCTCTGTTCCATTGGCTCGGTTCGGTGGGGCTCGTCATCCAAAGCTCGTCCATACGTTTCACGGTCACGTGTTTTCGGGTTATTTCGGGCGCATCAAGACAGCGGCGTTTCTCGAGACAGAGCGACTCCTCGGTCGGTTCACCGCGAAACTGGTGGCCCTGTCCGAGAGCCAGAAGCAGGAACTGAGTCAGACGTATCGCCTGGCCCCAGAGGATCGCTTCGCGGTGATTCCCCTTGGATTGGAACACCTCGACCGCCTGTGGGATGCAGCCGAATCTCGGGCTCTGCGCAGCGATTTTCGGCGGGAACTTGGCCTCAAAGATTCCGACCTGCTTCTCGGCACGGTGGGGCGCATGGTCCCTATCAAGAATCACGCATTGCTCCTGGATGCCTTCGCGCGTCTGGTGGGGCGCATGCCACGCCTGCACCTGGTCATCGTGGGCGATGGGCAACTGCGCGATCGGGCAGAGGCCAGGGCGGCCAGGCCGGACCTGGCCGGCAGGGTCCATTTCTTGGGATGGAGGCGGGACCTGGAGCGGATATACGCAGGGCTCGACCTGTTCGTGCTCTCTTCGAAGAACGAAGGCACGCCAGTGGCTGTGATAGAGGCCCTGGCGGCAGGCTTGCCAGTGGTTGCCACTGCCGTGGGCGGGGTGGTCGATCTGCTCGATCAGGGTCGTCTCGGGCACTTGGTGCCTCCAGGGGATCCCGAGGCCCTGGCCGACAGCCTAGCCGAGGCCGTTGGTGCGGCCCTAGGGAACACAAGATCCTGGCCCGAATCGGATGTGTCCGGCCGCTCGACGACAGCCCGGACCATGGTCATGGACGCCGAATCCCGATCCCGGTGGGTGCGAGAGCGGTACTCTGCCCAGCGTTTCGTCTCGAATCTCGTTTCCCTTTACAATGGCATTCTCGCAGATGAGGTCTTGGTCAGACTGTGATTGCGCTGTGATCGCGCGATGGCTGTGCGATGCCTGCGCTGTGATTGCGCCATGCCTGCGCTGTGATTGCGCCATGCCTGCGCTGTGATTGCGCCATGCTTGAGCATTCGTGCCAAGGGGGCCAGGCGGACAGTTGGATCGTGCGTTGTCAAGAGCGGGAGGGCCGGGGCAGGCCGGGTCTGGCCGGGCCAAGGAGGGCCTGCGGTATGGTCAGGATGTGGCGATGCCTCTTTCGCGCAGCGAGCCGGGCCGTCCGGTGTCATGGCAGACCATGTCGTTCTGGGCCAAAGACATCTCAGTTGGCCCGGGGCAAGGCCATCTGAGCCATGGTGGAGGTTTGCCTGTCTTGCGCCCATGCGGCAGAGCCCAGGCCAGACAGAGCTAAGGCTGGTATGGAACCCTCGACGGTGAGACGGTGACGTAGGTTTCGGGGATCTTTTGTTTTCTGAGCAGGTAGAGCAGGTGTAGCCTTGCCTCGAAATACTCTGCCACCTTCGGCCCAATCACGATCTCGTGGCCCCTTGTTTTGAACAGGATCCGTGGTGTTTCCAGGTAGAGCCGGCCACGGCCATCCACCTGAATGGCAGGCCTGTCACCGGAAACGTTTTCCGATGTCAAATACCGTACGGCCATCACGCGCAACTCGCCCTCTCTTTCGTATTCGGTGTTTTTGTGCAGATAGAGGAGTTCGGCGAGTATGACCTGCACGGCTTCGTCGATGGCCTTGTCAGCATTCTGAATTGAGCTGCAGTCCGACTTCACCTTGGCGATTTCTTTCAGCGGATCGCGCAACGAATCGAGCGCGGTGTCTTTGGCCTTTGGGGAATAGAGCACGCGCCAGAGAATGAGGGGCGGATCCGGATCCCGGCCCCTGTCTTGCGTCTGCCGTTCCTTGCTCGGAATGTCTGAAAGTTTGCCTTGCCGTAGCTTCGTCCGGTAGTCCATGAAGCTTCCTGCAATCTGGTGCGCCTGGCTTGGATCTGCGAACGCCTCTTTGGGAATGACCAGGCATGCCCCAGCCCCGTCACGGCCATAGAACCGCCAGAGGTCGAGACGATCCTTCGCCTCGGAAAAGGACACGAAATAGACATGTTCTCCGAAAAACGGCATGTTCTCGCCAGTTTTGCTGCCAGACAGGCCGGAGAAGAAACCGACCAGAGGATGACCCTTGTGTTTGTCTTCTGCGTACTTGACCAGGGCCATGCCTTCTTGCGGGTCGTTGGCATAGCTGATGTTGTACATGCGCAGGACACCGGGCTCGTTGCCGTCGTGACCCAGCATGGATAAAACCGCATCCACATCAGTATAGTGAGAAACAGTGCCGCTTCTCTCGACCCCATGCTCTTTGCTCAGGAGGCTTCGGACAGCCCTGTGCAATTCTGCCAGATGAGCAGGTGCCCTCAGTTTGGTCTGCTGCATGATCTGCCACCAAACATCCGGATATGATGCCGGGAGATACGCCGGAGCATACCCTGAACCGAGCGCCTCCTGGCCCCAATGCTCTGCCTTGGCCTTGTCCTGCTCGACGCCATCGCCCACGGCATAGGTGATCGCCAGGTTGAACATGGCCTCCTCCTATCCAAGCTGATAGAACCGGAAACATACGAGTGCGGCAACCCAAATCAACGTGGCGGCCAGACAAGCCCTGCAGTATGTTGCTCGCCAGAAATTTCTTTGTTTTCTGTGCTCTGGTCCTGTGGTTGACCATGGTGACACGCTCGCCGTTGGCAGCGGTGCCAATGAAGAGATGTCTCGGACATGGAGCAATCTGGCCGCTGCGCCGCTGCGTCAGTCAGCCGACTTGCCGCTGCGAGCCCCTCTTTACCGATGGGCTCCTGGCTGATAGTCTCACTTGCGCTGGCGGACAAGAGACGGAGCGCCTCACAGAGCCTGCGGCACGGCGAGCTGGCGGGCCGGCGGGCGGACTTGGAAGGAGCGGTCGTGAGTCATTTTCTCATCACGGGTGGTGCGGGGTTCATCGGATCGCACCTGGCGGAACGACTCTTGGCGCAAGGTCACCGGGTCACGGTGATCGATGACTTGTCTACGGGTTCGGTGCGCAACATCGCGCATCTGCGGGGCCGTGAAGGGTTCCGCTACCTCGTGGACACGGTCCGCAACGAGCCGCTCATGGTGGAGTTGGTGGACGAGGCCGACGCTGTGTTTCATCTGGCGGCGGCAGTGGGGGTGCGCCTCATCGTGGAGCGGCCCGTGCACACCATCGAGACGAACATTTCGGGGACCGAGGTGGTGCTGCGCGCAGCGGCTCGCAAGGAGCGGCCCGTGATCGTGGCGTCGAGCAGCGAGGTGTACGGCAAGTCGAGCCAGGTGCCATTCCACGAGGATGGCGACGTGGTGCTTGGCCCCACGATCCGTTCGCGATGGTCCTATGCCTGTTCCAAGGCCATCGACGAGTTTTTGGCTTTGGCCTATCACAAGGAGCAGGGCCTGCCGGCGGTGGTGGTCCGCCTCTTCAACACCGTGGGACCTCGTCAGACCGGACAGTACGGCATGGTGATCCCGAGCTTCGTTCGTCAGGCCATGGCCGGACAAGACGTGACCGTATACGGCGACGGCCGTCAGAGCCGCTGTTTCTGTCACGTGGCCGACGTGATCGATGCACTCCAGGCGCTCATCGCTGCGCCCGATGCCTATGGCAGGGTCTTCAACGTGGGGTCCACCGAGGAGGTCACGATTCTGGATCTGGCCCGGCGGGTCATCGACCAGACGGGTTCGAAGTCCCAGGTTCGATTCGTGCCCTACGAGGAGGCCTATGAATCGGGCTTCGAGGACATGCTAAGGCGCGTGCCTGATACGACCCGTATCCATGGACTGCTCGGATGGCAGCCCAGGCAGACACTCGACGACATTCTGACCGACGTGATTGCCTATGAGCGGGACGCAACCTCTGAGGCTCTGACCAGGTTGTCATGATTCTGCCAGTCAGCCGACATCCCGAAGTCGTGGGCCTGGTGGCCCTGGTGGCATCGGGCTTGGTGACGCTATTGGTGCGCCAGATGGGGCGCCGTTTCGGTTGGTATGCTCCGGTGCGCGAGGACAGGTGGCACAAGGGGCGGGTGGCACTCCACGGTGGAGTGGGAATTTTCGTGGGTTTCCTGGTGGCCTATCTCTTGGCCAGGCCGGCCTGGGTCCAAGGAGATGCGCTCTTGGTGCTGGCTGGCTCTGCCATGTTCACCATGGGCCTGGTCGACGATATCTGGACGCTGCGTCCCGTGCACAAGCTCGTGGGCCAGATCGCAGCAGCGGCCGCTGTCACGGCTTTCGGGCTGCGTCTTCATTGGACCGGGGTCGGACTCATCGACGTGGGGCTGACCCTGTTTTGGCTCGTGGGCCTGGCCAATGCTGTCAATCTCTTGGACAACATCGACGGGCTTGCTGGAGGGACGGCTCTCATTGCCGCTGCGACCCAGGCTGCCATGTTTCATCTGTCGGGGCAGCCGGGTCAGGCTGCCATGGCGGCGGCCTTGGCCGGTGCGGCCGGCGGGTTTGTCATCTTCAATGTGCATCCGGCGAGCATCTTCATGGGTGACGGTGGGAGCCTGTTCCTCGGATTTGTGCTCGGGGGCCTCGTGTTGCTGGACCACCCGGCGCGTCCGGTGAGCCAGGTGGGCCTTGTGGCCGGGCCCCTGCTCGTGCTCGCCCTTCCCATCTTGGATACCACGCTGGTGACCGTTTCGCGTCTGTTTGCCGGACGACCCTTGTCCCAGGGGGGCAAGGACCACACGTCCCATCGTCTCGTGGCCTTGGGACTCTCCGAGGCACGAGCCGTGCTCCTGCTGTGGGCCCTGGCGCTTTTGGCAGGGGGGCTGGCACTCTATGTGCGCAGCGTGGGCTCGACGGCAGGGGCGGCCCTGGTGGGGCTGTTCTTCCTCGGCTCTGTTTTCGTATCGGTGTTCGTGAGCCGGGTGCCTGTCTACGAGGAAAAAGCAGGGCGGACGAATCCCGGAAAGGCGGATCGGGTGGGGGGCGCGAGGGCCAGGATGGCCCAGGTGTTGCGCAATGTCGTGGTGTTGGGACACAGGGCCCGGGTCTTCGAGGTGTTCAACGATCTCATCTGTATCCTCGTGGCCCTGTTTGGTGCGTTCCTCCTGCGTTGGGGCGGTGAATACGTCGAACCCCATTACCACCTGCTGGTCAAGGCACTGCCGGCCGTTGTGGTGATCCAACTGGGAGCGTTGCTCGTGGCTGGGCTCTACAAGCCTCTTTGGCGGTATACCACCGTGGGTGACCTGATGCGCATCCTGTCTGGGGCGATCCTGGCCGTGGTGGCCACGGTGGCGGTGCTGGTGGCGGTTTTCCGCATCGATGGCTATTCGCGGACCATGT
>CAZIJS010000027.1:8092-33677 GCA_964539505.1 uncultured Myxococcales bacterium | reverse complement strand
GCCGACCACATGGAGCTTGGCGCCGGCGGGACCTGTTTCTCCTTGAGTGCCCTCTTCGGTCGGGCGCTGGATCTGTTCCATGTGCCTGTCTACCCGGTGTTGGCCAGGATGCGCACCAGCCGTGCATTGCATTGCGGCTTGGTGGTTCCCCTGGGAAAAGAGCGATTTCTCGTGGACCCGGGATACCTGGTGACCCGTCCCATCCGGTTGATTCCCGGGGCTGTGAGCCGGGTGGAGACGGAAACGGGGATCGTGGAGCTGCGCGGGCTGCCGGATGGGCGGCACTATGAGCTGTGGGCGGGGGGCAAGTGGCGCTATGGTTTCCTGGACGAGTCCATCGAGACTGGACGTTTCCTGGACTTGTGGGAGGAGAGTTTCGATTGGGTCATGATGCACCAGGTGCATCTGAGCCGCGCAGCCGATGGAGGATACCTCTATCTCCACGGTCACAGGATGCGCATCCAGGGGCGTGACGGCAAGCGCAACCTGAACGTGCGCCAGCGTCGGGTGGAGGCCCTGGTGGAATATTTCGGCATCCACGAGGCCCTGGCCAGGCGTGCCCTGGATGTCATCGACCAGGCCAGGGCACAGGGAAAGCTCCGGGACGAGAGGGACGCTGCACCAGGAGGTCGCGGACGAGAAGGGAAGGTGATCGTACCATGAGTCCAGTCTATCCGCCGGCAGAGCCGGATATACCCAAGGGGTTGCTCATCATGGGCATCCTGCGTTCGGACGAGGCGTTCGAGTCAGAGGCACGCAGGGAACTCGAAGAGCGCTTCGGAGCCATCGTTGCGGACAGTGGGCCCCATCCGTTCGAGTGGACCGACTACTACGAACCTGAAATGGGCAGCGGGTTGCTCCGCAGCTACCTGGCCTTCGACCGGCTGATCGTCGAAGACGAGATCGTGGCCATCAAGCACGAAACCGCCGCTTTGGAGGCTCGTTTTGCGCAGACCGGACAGCGCCGGGTAAACCTGGATCCCGGCTATCTGGACTACCACAAGGTGGTGCTTGCAAGCTGGAAGACGGGCAAGCACAAAATCTATTTGACCCGCGGAGTCTGGGCCGACCCGGTGCTCATCTATGAGACCGGGGCGTTCCACACCCAGGATTGGACCTTTCCTGACATGCGCACAAAGCTCTCTGAGGCCTTTTTTCTCGAGGCGAGAAGACATTTCAAGAAGATGATGCGACAAGCCGGCAGTCAGGCTGCCCCAGCCTTTGCCGGGGAGAGCCCAGAGGGCCGGGAGAGGAAATGATGGCTGCGACTGCGACGAATGGGAGAGCCGCGGTGCTCGGTGCCGGGAGCTGGGGGACCGCCTTGGCCTGTCAGCTCGCCAGGACGGGCAAGGACGTCACCCTCTGGGCCATGGAGCCCGAGGTGGTCGAGGGGATCAATGCCGAGCACAGAAATCCATTTTTTCTCGAGGACGTGGCACTGCCGGAGCGGATTTCCGCCACGGAGGATATGTCGGAAGCGGTGCATGATTCCGACATCTGCCTCGTGGTGATCCCGGCCCAGTTCGTTCGGGGCCGCATGATCGAGGTGCGCGACGACCTGCCCAGGGGTATCCCCATCGTGATCTGTTCCAAGGGGATCGAGCAGGGCAGTCTCTGCACCATGCACGAGGTGCTCACCGAGGAGCTGCCGGGCAAGCACCATCGCGGCATCTGCGTGCTCTCCGGCCCCTCCTTTGCGTTGGAAGTGGCCCGAAACAGGCCCACGAACGTCACCGTGGCCGGCAGGGATCCAGATGTGGTGGCATCGGTCCAGGAGGCTGTCTCCAGCAAGCATTTTCGCGTCTACACCAGCGACGACATGGTAGGCGTGGAGCTGGGTGGAGCCCTCAAGAACGTGGTGGCCATTGCCGCCGGCGCTGCATCGGGACTGGGCCTGGGATACAATTCCACCGCAGGGCTCATCACCCGTGGTCTGGCCGAGATTGCCAGGCTCGCCCTGGCCATGGGGGGCAAGCCCGAAACCATGATGGGCCTGGCAGGGGTGGGGGACCTGATCTTGACCTGTACCGGGACGTTGTCGCGCAACCGCATGGTGGGCGAAGAACTGGCCAAGGGCCGGACTTGGCCTCAGATCCGAGACGAGATGCGCATGGTGGCCGAGGGGGTGGCCACCTCGGTTTCGGTGGTGGACCTGGCCAGGCGCCATGGGGTAGACATGCCCATTGCCGAAGAAGTCTACAGGGTCCTGCACGAGGACAAGTCCGTGGCCGATGCCATGGAAACCCTGTTGTCACGGCCCCTCAAGCCGGAGTGGACGTTCTGAGCATCTGGGCGCCGGCCTGCCGTGGAATTGTGGGGAAAGTGAGAGGATCCCTGGTGCCCGGGAAGGTCAGCCTCTGCGTCGTCGCCAGAAGAACAGGCCCAGTCCCACCAGGCCGAACCAGACATACCAGGGCGCGGGTTGGTGACCCGAAGCGCTCCGGCAGTTGCAGCCGTCCGGTTCGTCGGCGTTGATGCCAGGGCCGTTGTCGTTGGTGCCCGCGTCCTGGATGGGCACGCATTCTCCCTGCACGCATTCGGCGTTGACCCCGCAGAGGCCCGAGCCCTCGTCGGTCATGCCGTCGCAGTCGTTGTCGCGGCCGTCACAGATCTCGCCGCTGGGCTGAGGCGCGCTGCAGCCCTGCCACATGCCGTTGACGCAGACTTCCCGGCCCATGCCGCAGGCGGTCTGGCAGGGTTGGACCAGGTCTTCGTCGGTGGAGCCGTCGCAGTCGTCGTCGAGATCGTTGCAGATTTCCAGTTCAGGACCCTTTTCGTCGAGGCAGTCGCTCCACACGCCGTTGCGGCAGACTTGACGGCCCGGTTCGCAGGCGCCGGTCCCCTTGCCGCAGGCCCGCTGGGACCCGTCGATGCAGCTACATCCTTCGTCGGTGGTACCGTCGCAGTCATTGTCGATGTTGTCGCAGATTTCAGGCGACGGCTGCGGGGCGGTACAGCCGACCCAACTGCCCCCCTGGCAATATTCCACGCCCGAGCCGCAGGCGGTCTGGCAGGGCTGGGCCAGGGTTTCGTCTGTCATGCCGTCGCAGTCGTTGTCGAGATTGTCGCAGACCTCGTCTGTGGGTTGGGGCGCGGTGCAGCCGCTCCATTGACCCGACAGGCAGATTTCCTGGCCCGTGCCACAAGCGGTCTGGCAACTGCGGTGCAGGCCTTCGTCGGTGAGACCGTCGCAGTCGTCATCTGCGCCGTTGCAGACCTCATCGGTGGGAAAGACTCCGCCGTCACAGGTGCCCCAATGCCCGTTTGCGCAGGTCTGGGTCCCCTGATGGCATTGCCCTTCATTCTGGCCGCAGGGTCGGGTCTGTCCGTCGATGCAGTCGCAGCCTTCGTCGGTGATGCCGTCACAGTCGTTGTCTTCGCCATCGCAGATCTCGTCGGTGGGCTGCGGCGCGTCACAATCGACCCACTGTCCGGCCGAACAGGTCTCGTAGCCAAACCCGCATTCCGTCTGGCAGACACGAGTCAAATCTTCGTCGGTGGAGCCGTCGCAGTCGTTGTCGAGATTGTCACAGACTTCGGGAGTGATGACCACCTGCCCGGCAATGTCGTCGAGGGCATTGTTGAGTTCGTTGGAGTCGTCGGCCTGGTAGTAGCAATTGTTCGGGTCCGTGGGATCCGACGACGTCTCGTTGCAGTTGGGAAAGGCGGTGCCCCCTGCCACGGCCGAGCGGTTCAAGGCCAAGGTGTCTACTCCGCCTCCGAAACCAACGACGTAGGTCGTGATACCAAGGCTGGCCAGGTTTGCTATGGCGTCTACCTGCAGGAACCTGGTGGCGGGATCGTAGGGATCGCACCATTGCCATCCATCGGTGATGAGGAGCACGTAGCGTGGCACGGGCTGGTCCAGCAAGGGTTGGTAGGAACTGCACTCTTCGAGGCTCTGGGCCGTTGGGGTGTAGTTGCCCCCGCTGGGAGGCGGGTCACCGAGGACTCCATCGATGGCATCGCTGGTGTTGAGGGCCACGTCCACCAGGACCTGGCCCGGGGAGCAGTGGTTCGGGTTGGGATAGACCATGATGCCGAAGGCGATATCTCCCTGGTAGTGCTGGGTGACGTTCTGGATCGCCTGGACCGCTGCCTCCCATTTCGTCGGGGTGCCGGATGGAACCGGGTCTTCCTCTGTGGCATAGCCGTTCATGCTCGACGACTTGTCCAGCACGATGAGCATCCTGGGTGGATCGCAGTTTTGGGCGTGGGCCGGACGGGGCGCCAGGACCAGGGCCGTCGCAAGGACTCCAAAGCAAGTTGCTGCCAAAGTTTTCATGGAAACCTCCACGGAACTGTCTCAAGACGACTGTCACGTCGCCTCAGAGAAAAATCATTTACTCCTGTCATTGGGAGCCATGATACCGTAAATGGCTTTCGGGTGGAATAGTTGTCTGGGCGATGCCTTCGGCCGAGGGAAGGGTTGTGGTGTTTCCTTACGGTTCCCAATGCACCGGAGTGGGGAGGGAGACATTGGTTGCGTTTCCATCGCCCAGTTGACCTTCCTCGTCTTGTCCCCAGCACCAGGCAGAGCCGTCCTGCAGCAGGGCGCAGGTGTGGGCCATCCCGATAGACAGGGTGGAAACCGCCGTGTTTGGGGGCAAGCCTCGAACCTGAACCGGCTGGGTGCTGTCCTGCGTGGTCCCATTGCCGAGCTGGCCGTAGGCGTTGTCCCCCCAGCACCAGGCAGAGCCATCCTGCAGCAGGGCGCAGGTGTGATAGCCGCCGCCTGTCACCAGCATGGAAATGGGAGCACTGGATGGCAGGCCCTGAACCTGGACCGGCTGGCTGCTGTTTTGCGTGGTCCCATTGCCGAGCTGACCATCGGAATTGCCCCCCCAGCACCAGGCAGACCCAACTTGCAGCAAGGCACAGTTGTAAACGGGTGCTGCCGTGATGGAAGAAATTCCTGGACCTTGTGGGAGGCCTTGAACCTGGACCGGCTGGCTGCTGTCCTGCGTGGTTCCATTACCGAGTTGGCCATATTCATTGTATCCCCAGCACCAGGCGGACCCATCTTGCAGGGCGGCACAGGTGTGGTTGGAACTCGCTGCCAGGGCAGTGACATGAGCGCCCTGGGGAAATCCGTCGATCCGGGCTGGATACGGGCTGCCCACGAACGTCCCATTGCCGAGCTGGCCGTGGTTGTTGCCTCCCCAGCACCAGGCGGAAGCATCCTGGAGCAGAACGCAGGTGTGATCCCAGCCCAGGACCACGCTGGTGGCCTGGCTGTTTGCAGGAAGGTTTTGGACCTGAACCGGATATTGTTTATCTCCTGTCGTACCATCGCCGAGTTCGCCGTCGTAGTTTCGTCCCCAACACCAGACCGAGCCGTCTCGAAGAATTACGCAGTTGTGCCCTTCTCCCGCCACCAGAAATGTGGCAGGCGGGTTTTCGGGCAGGCCCTGGACCAGCGTGGGGGTGGAGTGATTCGTATTCGTGCCGTCTCCGAGCTGATAATTGTAGTTGGCACCCCAGCACCAGACTGCGCCCTCTTGCGTCAGGGCACAGGTGTGGTGCGTGCCCGCCTCGATGTCTACCAGACAATCTCGCGGGCATTCCATAGACTCCCCGGTCCGGCAGAGACCGTCACCGCAGATGGGCGAGCAGGAACTCGGCGTACCGTCGCAAGTCCATCCCTGTTCGGTTTGGCAGTCCTTCGAGCACCCGTCGCCATCGGCCTGGTTGCCGTCGTCGCAGGTCTCGTTTTCGATGATGTGGCCGTCGCCGCAGATGGGCGAGCAGGAACTCGGCGTGCCGTCGCAAGTCCATCCCTGTTCGGTTTGGCAATCCTTCGAGCATCCGTCGCCGTCGGCCTTGTTGCCGTCGTCACAGGTTTCCTCGGCATCGATCGTTCCGTTTCCACAGAGTGTTTGGGAGGATTGGATGCAGGATAGGCCCAGAGCTTCGTAGCCGGGATCGCATTGGCAATAAGGGCCGCCCTGGTCGTCTACCAGGCATTTCCCCTGCCCTGAACAACTCACTCCGTTGCAGACCGATGCGCCGCCCGACCCGGAGTCGTCACCACAGCCGCTGGTCATGGCGGCCAGGGCCAGGAGACATCCAGCGATCGATTCCATGTGCCATGTGTGATGTCTTGTGTGCGTCATCGTCTTTCTCCTGTCGTCCAGCCATGCGATTCTTCCGGCCGGTTTCAAGCCTTTCATAAGTTGGATACTGTGATTTTTACAAAATGAGTCAAGAGAGTCCCAGGCTCCCCTCTTATTGATGAAACCAGAAGATACGTGTCGATTTTACATTGCAGAAATTGCGAAAGTTCCATAAATCTATTTCGAATGATGAGTGAGGTGTCGAGCAAAAAAGAAAACAGATAATGCGGGCACAATCAGACACATGGAGGTGTTGACCATGGAAACACAGCGCATCGACCTCATGTTCAACGGATTTGCTGAGATCGACCCTGCGAGGGGTGTTTTGTCCTATAAGCAAGGCCCGGTCATCAAAGGCGAGCTGGCCTTTGCGGATATCAAAGGATTTTTCTACGAGACGGCACCGCCGAATGCCACCTTGCACATCTACCGGACCAAGGGTGGAAAAATTAAGAAAATGTCCATCATTGTCACGACTCCAGAACGACTGGACGCATTCTTGAATGCCCTGACAGCCGTCCTGCCGGACAAACAAGCCGATCTTCGCGGGGTTACTCCTGAGGAGGCCGCCTCCCGCTTGGGCCTGAAACATGCGCCGGGAGGAGGCACCAAGAAGACAATGATCATCGTGGATGTGATCGCAGGCATCATCGCGATAGGAGTGACTTGGTATTTCGTCAAAAAAGCTCGGTACGTCGGATCAGCCGAACCCATTCGAGTGACCATCGCGCAGCTTGCAGCCTCTCCCGGCAAGTACGACGGCAAGAAAGTGAAGGTGACAGGCCTCCTTTTGCCCGGGACCGAAACCACCACGGTCACGCGGCACGTCGGGCGGAGGCATGCCTCCAGCAGCACGAGCCACAGCGGAGACGCGGGATTCGTTCCGGTGGGTTGGAAGCGGGACCAGCCCGTCGTCCTGTTCGTGCACACTGAGGACGAGGAAACCGCCAGGGGCCTGAGCCGACTGGACCATCCACAAATCGCGACGCTTGTCGGATTCTTCGACAAGGACAGGTCTGCTAACAAGCATCTTTTGGAAGCTTACAAAAAGGCCGGAGTCAAGGTCGACCACGTGGTGGGATGCATCAGCTACCCGCCAAATGCTTTGATGTATTGGTTGTTTGCAGGGCTGCCGGTCATCGTGTTTTTCATTCTTTTTGGTGTCAGCATTGTCGTGATCCGTCGATCGAAGACATCCTTCGCGTAGACAGTCTGGTTTATCCGTGGATTCGAGCAATCCAACCACCCCGAGGCTGAAGCCATCCCTGCCGTCTCTCCGGTGAGATTTTCGAGTATTTTTCGCGTTGTGACTCCATCGTCAATTCCCACGGCGAAAAATTCTTGGGTGAACCGCTTTCTTGACCACTGAGGACAAATCACAGATTGTCGCCTTGTGAAATCGAGTCTGGCGAGACATCTGGGCACCGTGGCTTCCGTCCTGGTGCTCGTGATCATTGCGGCGCTGCCATTCGTTTTCCGGCGCAGTCGTCCCAGGGCACAGGTGCCTGCTCACGGCGCCAAGCTCGTGATCATCTCGTCTCATTGGGAAGGTGTGCGGCAAGAGTTCGGCGAGGCATTTTCCCGCTGGATGGCTGCGCAGGGCAAGGCTGTCCGGGTGGAGTGGCTGGATGTGGGGGGCACGGTGGACATGGTCAAGTTCGTCCAGTCCGAGTTTACCCGGAGCCCCCAGGGGATCGGGATCGATCTCGTGTTCGGAGGTGGGGTGGAAGCACACCGCCACCTGGCCGCCAGAGGATTGCTCGCTCCTGTTGCTCTCACGGACGAAGAAAAGAGGGATCTCCCGGCCCACTACGGCGGTATGCCCCTGAGGGATCCCGAGAATCGATGGTTTGGGGCTGCATTGAGTGGATTTGGCATTCTCTACAACAAGGCAGTGATCCGACGCATGGGGTTTGCGGTGCCCCGGTCATGGGAGGACCTGGCAGGTCCCAAGCTGATGACCTGGGTCGGGTCGGGCAATCCCAAGTCCAGCGGTTCCACACACATGGTTTACGAAATCGTCCTCCAGGCCTATGGCTGGGACAAGGGCTGGCGCCTGCTGACGCGGATGGCGGCGAACCTGCGCAGTTTTTCCCAGAGTTCGGCAGAGGTCCCCAGGGACGTGGCCTTGGGTGAAGTGGCCTGCGGTATGGCCCTGGATTCGTATGCCTGGAGCGTGATCGAGTCCAAGGGAGAAAAGCGACTTGGGTATGTGTTGCCCGAGGGCAGGACCGTGATCAACCCCGATGCCGTGGCCATGCTGCGAGGGGCACCCCATCGCAGACTTGCCGAAGCTTTCGTGCATTTCGTCTTGAGCCGGCGCGGACAAAGACTCTGGATGCAGCCCAAGGGAACTCCCGGCGGACCCAGGAGATTTTTGCTGGCCAGGATGTCGGTGCGTCCAAAACTCTACAGCCGGGAAACTGGTCATCTCGCCGTCAAGGTCAACCCTTTTCGATGGAAAGTGGTCTCGTTCTATGATTCCAGGCTGGCATCGAGGCGTTGGGACCTGTTAAACGATCTTCTCAGCGCCTGTCTCATAGACAGTCACGAGCAGCTCCAGCATGCCTGGCGGGCAGTGATGCAGGCCGGAATGCCTCCGGCCGGCCTGGAAGAACTCACCAGGCCGCCATTGAGTGAGGAGGACCTGGTCGGTCTGGCGGCTTCCTGGAGCGGCGATCCGGAATTGCGCAGCCGTATGGTCCTGCGTTGGGCCGAAAGCTGCAGGAGCCGGTATCAGAATCTCGTGGAACGGTATGGAAAGCAGCGGTCCGGCTGTGGTGGCTGACCAAGGACGATGCTGGTGAGCAAGGACAGTGATGATATGGGTTTGGAGGAGCGAAAACAGGTACGGGTTCGAATCCGTGGGGCGGTGAAACGTTTTGACGACGTGACGGCCCTGGACCATGTGACCTTGGACGTGGAACCGGGGCGGTTCTTTTTTTTATTGGGGCCGTCGGGCTGCGGAAAGACCACCCTGCTTCGGGCCATGGCCGGCCTGGTGGACCTGGACGAAGGGGCCATCTGGTTCGACGACAGGGACGTGACCAGGTTGGCGGCCCACAAGCGGAACACGGCCCTCGTGTTTCAAAGTTATGCGCTCTGGCCGCACATGACGGTGTTCGACAACGTGGCATTCGGGCTGGTGGAGCGCAAGGTGCCCAGGCGGGAGAGGGATGACAAGGTCCGGTCGGCTCTCGATATGGTGCGGCTCGGCCACCTGTCAGGGCGGCGTCCCAATGAATTGTCGGGAGGGCAGCAGCAGCGCGTGGCCCTGGCCAGGGCGCTGGTGGTGGAGCCGGACCTGGTGCTCCTCGACGAACCCCTCAGCAACCTGGACGCCAACTTGCGTCGCCAGATGCGCTACGAACTCAAGCGGATCCAGGAGCAGACCGGCATCACCATGGTGTATGTCACCCACGACCAGAGTGAAGCCCTGTCCATGGCGCATCGCATGGCGGTGATGAAGGACGGCAGGGTGGTGCAGACAGGGACGCCCGAGGAAGTCTATCGATCCCCCAGGTCGATTTTCGTGGCGGGTTTCGTGGGCAGGACCAATTTCGTTCCAGGGCGGATCTCAGACGTGCGGGGTGAGCTTGTCTGTGCGGACACGCCGTTGGGGCCGATTTGGGGCCGTGGCACGGTCGAGGGTCTGCCGGTGGGAACGTCGGCGGTCTGTTCCATCCGTCCAGAACACCTGGACTGGTCTGGCTCCACCACAGAGGCTGCAGACGTCGAGGCAGTCACCGCAAGACCTTCTGCAGAGGACGACCAGGACCAGGTTGGAGCCGGGATTCGGGGAACCACCCGCATTTCGGCAACCATGACAGGAAGGCTCTTTCTCGGCGAGGTGGAAGAGCGTCGGTACCGCACCGGCGACCTGGAACTCCTGGCCCGTTGCGCCGCGCCCAGGGCCGGCGCACCCAAGACTGCGCGCCATGTACTCGTTGCCAGGGCAGAGGACGTGGTGATTCTCCCGCAAGAGGACCTGTCCGTTGCATCGTCTGTCAATGCGTCCGCCGGCGCGTCGGAAGAATCCTCCTCGTCTCGATCGTCGTCGGAACATCGAGGTACTGATTCGGGTGGCGCCGTCCAACCCACCGGGAGGGACCATGGGGCGTAAGGCGGGACCCGGCACATGGCTGTTGGTTGGTGGGCTGTTTTTGTTCATGGCCGCCTTCTTGTTCTATCCGCTCGGCTACGTGGTGGACCGTGCCCTGCGGCCGGAGGGCCATTTGACCTGGACGTTCGTCTGGGCTGTGCTGAGCAATCCCGCCAGCCGCAGGGCCGCACTCAACAGCCTCTTGTTGGCCTCGGTGACCACCATGGCCACCTTTGTCTTCACGCTGCCCTTGTCCTATCTGGCGGCCAGGCGCGAGTTTGCGGGAAAACAGCTCCTGGGCGGGCTTACCCTGTTGCCCCTGGTTCTTCCACCCTTTGTCGGGGCCATCGGCATGAAGCAGCTTTTGGCCCGGTTCGGTTCCGTCAACATGCTCTTGCTCGACAGCGGGCTCGTCCACAGTCCGGTGGATTTCCTGGGAGGGGCCAAGTTCTGGGGTGTGGTGGTGCTCCAGGTCCTGCACCTTTATCCCATCATGTACCTGAACGTGACCGCCTCGCTGGCCTCAGTGGACCGGGGCATGGAAGAGGCGGCAAGGAACCTGGGTGCATCACCGTTCCGGACGTTTCGGCGTGTCACCTTGCCCATGGCGGCCCCAGGCGTATTCGCGGGTGCTGTGATCGTGTTCATCTGGGCGTTGACGGATTTGGGGACTCCCCTCGTCTTCGAGTACCGTGACCTGCTCTCGGTGCAGATCTTCGAGAGGGTGACCGACATGCAGGACAATCCGGAGGGGTATGCCCTGGTGCTCTGGGTCCTGCTCCTGACCGCGGGAGGGTTCCTGGTGGCGCGGCGTCTGTTCGGTTCGGCGCGCAACGTGGGGGCTGCCAAGGGCGGCCGCGTCACGGACAACCCTCGGGTTCGAGGGCCGGCCCTCCTTTGGGTCTATGCCCTTTTCGGCGCCGTGGTGTTCCTGTCGGTTCTTCCACACCTGTCGGTCCTGCTCACGTCGCTGCAAGACGACTGGTTCATGACCGTTTTGCCTCACAAGATGACGTTTTCCCACTACGAGGCGGCCCTGGCCCACCCGCTGACCATTGGATCCATCCGAAACAGCCTGGTTCTGTCATCGGGGGCCACGATGGTCGATGCGTTGATCGGCGTGGCCGTGGCCTACGTGCTCGC
The DNA here is from genome assembly GCA_964539505.1 of uncultured Myxococcales bacterium. Taxonomy (GTDB): domain Bacteria; phylum Myxococcota_A; class Polyangia; order HGW-17; family SLPX01; genus CAZIJS01. The sequence goes on along the minus strand of CAZIJS010000027.1, from coordinate 22,316 downwards.
CCGGGTGCGCTTTCGAGGGGCGGCCCTGCTCGACGCCATGACCATGCTGCCCCTGGCGCTTCCAGGCATCGTCGTGGCGTTCGGGTACATGGGGGCCTATGCAGGCACGGCGGTGGATCCCAGAAAAGACCCCACGGTCCTGCTCATCGTGGCCTATGCGGTGCGCCGGCTTCCCTACATGGTCCGTGCCGCCTACGCGGGTTTTTCCCAGGTGGACGTCAGCTTGGAGGAAGCGGCCGTCAACTTGGGCGCTCCTGCGAGTCGTGTCCTGTGGCGGGTGACCCTGCCCCTGGTGGCATTGAGCTTGCTGGCCGGTGCCATCCTGGCCTTTTCCTTTGCCATGATGGAAGTGTCCGACAGTTTGATTCTGGCGCTTCGCGAGCAAGACTATCCCATCACCAAGGCCATCTACATGCTCCTGGGCCGTCTTCGGGATGGCCCGGAGATGGCTTGTGCACTGGGCGTCTGGGCCATGGCCTTTTTGTCGGCGGCTCTGTTGGCGGCCCATCGCATTTTGGGAAAGAGGATGGGCGAGCTGTTTCGTTCGTGACCGACTCCAGTCCGATGCACTCACATCAACTGGATGCACCAGGCCGGGTCAGGGGCAAGAGACGTTCGTCGGGCCCATCAGAGGAAATGCCTGCAGTGTTCGCAGTACCAGCGCTGCTGGTCCGGGTACCAGACGGGATCGCCTCCGCAGATGTCGCAGACTCCACGGGCTTCGACCTTTCTTCCGGCCTTGGACATGGCAGGCGGCGGGGGAGGCTTGTGGGAATCTCGGCCGAGTTCCTCTTCGATTTCGTCCAATTCCTCCGCTGGTTCGATCTCGATATCACCGGTGTTGACGGGCAAGACCTCCCCGGTGGCGACGGGATAGACCTCACCGGTCTCTTCGGGAAGCGGACCGGCATCCGTGGGCAATTCGCCGATGGGCTCCTCCTCTTCGGTCCTGGATACGGGAGAGACGGCCTGCTCCTCGGCGGAGATGCCATGGGAGAGTCGATCCTCCTCGGGAGGGGGAGGAAGGATGTCGTCGGGTGAAGGAATGGCGGACCCGGCCGATCCGGTCGGGGCTTGCATTTCGTGAGGCTCTGGAACGGGCCTGTCTGTCGGGGAGGGGGCATCCGGTGGAGGCGGCAGGGCTCCATCCGGCGGAGCGAGCGGCCTTGCCGGAGGCGCAGCCACCACGTCCGGGGGCGGGGGGATTGCACCTGGTGCGGGCTGTGCTGCGTCTGGCGGCGGCGGCAGGGCCCCAGGTGGCGGTGGCAGGGCACCCGGCGGGGGCGGCATGATGCCAGGCTGCGGCGGCACTGCATCCGGCGGCGGCGGCAGGGCTCCGGGGGGAGGAGGGAGGCCGTCAGCAGATCGTGCGTTGGCATTTTGCGGAGAGTGATTGCCGGACGACAGCCGGCTGCTGCGCTGTGGTCCTGGCAGCGTGGGCCGTTTGCCCTTTGGTGGAGGCAGCTTCGAACTCATGATCATTTTTCTCTTTGCCTGAAAGGACAGGAATTCTTTTTACATCGATTTGTGTGAGTATGAACAAATCACGGGTTTTCTGTCAATGTTCACCGGCACAATCACCGCATAAATGACGGATGTTTTCGTGAGGGATCAATCTTGAAGTGTCTCGTGCCGAATGTGTTTTTTCAAGCAGCCTGATTCAAAGACGCAGTGAAACCCCTCCGAGGGCATCGAAAAGAAGATGGCCTGTGCTGCCGTAGTGGGAACCTGCGAGGTGGACATCGATCCGAGTTGCTGGGAGGATGGCTGCTCCGTGCACTACCATGTCGAGACTTTTTGTGATCCGGATTGCAATCCGCAGACCCATCTGTGTTGTCAACGACAAGGCGGACACAGGGTTGCTGCCGTACCCGGTGGCAGGCCTGCCTGTTGCCCAGAGCCAGACGATACCCAGTCCGAATTCCACTCCGGGGTGGATTCGCCATTGGGGTCTCGGCTCGAAGAGGAGGAGAAAATTGGTTTGAAGCCAGCCGACGAAGGCAGTACCTGCCCGGTCTCGAACAATCTGCGGAGCCAGCGTACTGGCCAATGCACATGAAATCGACATAGACGGCAAGAGAGCGTAGCTTACGGAGAGATTCAATGCCGCCTGATGCAGGTGGTCAGCACTGGCTGTCATCCCCAGTGTCGTCTGGATGGACAAATGGTTGGACTTATGACTGTTGTTGGTTCCATGGGGGGGGGGAATTCTCGACAGTGAGTGGTCGACCAATGCAGCCACAGCCCTTGGGACTGCGGTGGGTCGATGTGGCGCATTGGGCAACCTCAGTTCGATGAGACTCGCTCGCAGTTGTTCCACAACCAGTAAAGCGAGTTTGCCGATCGAGTCTGGGCTGTGGTCGGCGCGTCCCCGGATACTGCGCAACGTGAGCTTTCCAGTGAGACGGTCTTGGAGCCAGACTTGAATATTGGCTTGACGGGCGCGGCGCAGGATCGTGATGGCAGCGATAGCCTTGTGGCGTGAGGCCGCCTTGGCTAGTTGCCTTAGTGTCTGTGCCATGGATGTCAAGTGAATCTTTTCCCACAATACGCTTAGTCCGAGAAGTTTCAGCTCCGCTGCTGTGCGCCGCTCCAGTGCCGGCCAGGATTGTCTGGAATGTCCCAAGAAGACGACGACAGGAGCAGGTGAAGCCTCCGAAATCTCCGGTATCGCCATCGAAACACCGGACATGACGAGGAAGAATAGTGGTGTCTGACGGAGACGGCTCACTGTTTTTGTACCGACCGATTCTCGGGAGAAGTTGTCAAGATGCGCCTAGCCAGAGTGGCATAGGCTCCTTGCGGTGCAAGCTTGAGATAGTCAGCCGCTTCGGTTCGAGCCTCGGGAATTTTTCCCATACGCCAGAATGCTTCCATGATTCGACCCTTTGCTGCTGTCTGCAGACTTGTGCCGGGATGTTCAGCCAGAACGATTCGGAACCATTTGATTGCCCTGTGGAGATTGCTGTGGAACGCCATGCGACCAAGCCTGAAAGCCGCCTGGGATGCGGCACCGGACCGAGGATAGCGTCTTCGCAGGTCTACCAGGAGATGTCGTGCAATCTTCTGCCGGTTGGTAAGGCGTGCCAGGTCGGCCAGCCGTAACAGGTTCCATGGATCCAGTGAATTGGCCACTCGAGACAGGCCGGCTTTCTCTACCGCTTCGAACGCACGACGATACTGGCCTTTTGCCATGAGTTGCTTCCATGGCACGGGCCTCGTAACAGGCGTCTGTGTCGCAGATCTCCCCGTCATAAGTGGTTCGTTTCGTTCTTTTGTAACGGAGTTGCCCTGGTTATGGCCTTTCAGTGGGATGTGTTGGCCAGGAATGGAGCCGAGAGATCGGGGGGGGGATGCGGGATGGCGGTTCGATGTCAGATCGGAAGAGGCCATTGAGGTGTGGGCTTTCTCAATCAGCGAGAGCGTCACTGTCTGAGTTTGTGCATCTGCTTCGAGCCTGTGGCCAGATGTGACGATGGAGCCCTTGTCCGAAAGACCTCCATCGACACGTACAGCGCCTCTGGAAACCACCACGATGAGATGTTCCGTCCTGGGGCGCCACCAAATGCGAAATCGTGTTCCGATGACGGTCACTCGATAGGGACCGGCCAGAAAGATCCATCGTCTGCCGGCCCTGTGTTTGATGTCACCATCGATTTGTCCGTTTTGCAAACCGAATTCAAGCGTGTGGTCATCCATGCGCATCACCTTCAAGACAGACGATGTGGCCAGTGCTACGTGACTGCCCTCGGAAAACAACAGGTGGAGTGGTCTGGATTGGGACCCATGAAGCCATTGACCTTGTTGGATGTTGCTCCCTTGTGACGTGACGCCGCTGATGGACGGAAGGCGCTCTGTGTCTGCCGTCCTCATCGACAGCCAAACTGATGCGAGTACCACGACCGCCACCCCGGCTCCTCCTGTCGCCAGGGCCGCGGGGTGCCGGCGAAAGAGCCAGAGGATTCCATGCCTGATCGATGACCCTCTGCGACCAAGGTCTTGGTGTGATTCCAGTGCTTCACCTACCCTGGGTTCTCCTGTGCCAGATTGATTCCAAGTGGCTTGGGAAACGTCTTTACCTGTCTCCGAGGACCAGGATCGAAGGATGGCTTCTTTCTGCGCTTCGGTGCGTTCGTCGTTTGGTCCATTTCCAAGAATGTCGACAAGTTTCGCACCGAGTCGATCGAAGGCTTCCTTTTTCATGGCTCTTCCCTTGTGACAAATTCTGCCAGCAACGCATCCTGGCCGGCAAGGTCGCGGAAGGTGTCATGGGCCTTGGCCAGCCGCCGTTTTATGGTGGCCAGCGAGCACTGGCATGCATCGGCCGTTTCCTGAAGCGTGTAGCCTTCCATGTGTCTGAGGACAAAAGCAATCCGTTCATTTTCTTCCAGGCGATCGAGGATGGCATAGCAGCGCTGGAGCAGTCTCCTTGCTCGGTAGTCAGTCGATGTTTCTTCAGAAACGATGAGGCGATCGAATTCTTTTTGTCTTGCGCGTCGTCTTGCGCGCCTGCGCAGCTCGGTACGCACTGTGTTGACTGTCACGGTGCGCACCCAGGCGCCAGGGTTTTCGATGCGATCTCCCCGGCTCAGCGCTCGCAACATTTGGAGGAATGCCTGCTGAACGAGGTCGTCATGGTCTGGGTCGGCCCCGAGTATGTGCCATACTATTTTGTTGACGTCTTTTTGAAATCGGTCGAAAAAATTCGCTGCCGCCAGATGATCATTCCTGGCAACCGCTCTACAAAGTTCCCTATCGTCCTGATGTGTCGTTTGAGTGTTTCTGGACAATCCTACCCTGTCATTGTTGAGTTCTGCCGATGATGTAGTGCGTTTCGATTTCATGGCGATCCACCACAGACAGAGACGTTTCGAGAGGTCAAGTCGGCTCAAACACTCTGGGTCGGGACACAGAAAATTCTACCAAAGGGCCGGCTGGGGACTCGATGCATCTTCGCTGGTGCCATTTCCAAGTTGCCCGTGGTCATTGAGGCCCCAACAGGAGATTCGATTGTCGGCTGTCAGCGCACAACTGTGGTCGTCTCCAGCAGTGATGGAGATGATGTGATTCAGTCCCGGGACTTGCACGGGAACCTGCTGCGATTCTTTGGTCCCATTGCCGAGTTGGCCCCAGTGATTGTCTCCCCAGCACCAAGCTCTTCCGTCACTGGTCAGACCGCAGGTATGGTAGGCTCCTGCCGTGACCCACACAAAATTGTCTAGCTCCCGGACAGGGACGGGGACATCACTTGATTCGTTTTGTCCGTTTCCAAGACGCCCATCCATTCCCTCTCCCCAGCACCAGGCAGTTCCAGAAGCTGTGACTGCACAAGTGTGACATTTGCTGACAGAGAGGCTGATGACGCGAGACAACACCTGGACCGGGACGGGCCGAAGTTGGTTCTCCTGGCTTCCATTCCCGAGTTGCCCACAATGGCCGTCCCCCCAGCACCAGGCGGATTGGTCCTGGAGGATGACACAGGTGGAAGCAAATCCAGTCGCAACGGAGATTGCGGGTGCAATACCTTCCACATGGACGGGCACGAGGCTGCTGTTGGTCGTGCCATCACCCAGTTGTCCGAAACTATTGTCGCCCCAGCACCATACCTGCCCCTTTCGTGTCACCGCGCAGCTATGTTCCAGGCCGGTGTCTACTTGTTTGATGAGGGGAAGTCCGGGAACCTGGCTGGCAATCCATTCAGAAGCGGTTCCGCCGTTTCCCAGTTCACCATCACTATTGCGCCCCCAGCACCACAGTGCTCCTGCTGCACCGACGGCGCAGGTATGAGCCGCTCCCGTGGCGATTTGGATGACGTCTTTCAGTCCGAGGACGGCTGTGGGCTTGGTTCGGTCCTCGGTGTCCCCCACACCGAGACGGCCAGCCCAGTTATAGCCCCAACATCGTGGGATGGCGCCCGAAGAAAGGGCGCAGGTGGCCATATGGCCGGCATCGATTCGGAGTGGACCACAGTCTTGGAAACAGGACGTGCTTTCTCCCTCGTCGCAGACGCCATCTCCGCACCGTTTTGCCTGCTGGTCCGATAGGCAGCTCGTCTCAGTCACGAGATGATACCCCCGATCGCAGAGACAAACGGGCCGGGGTGGAGTCGATGCCTCGACCACGCAGGTGCCGTGGCCCGAACATGTCACTCCATCACATTCGCTGCCCTGTTGGTCCTGTTCACAGGAAACATTGTCCGGGCCGGTATGATAGCCGGGATCACAGAAGCATAGTGGCTGCTTGGTGGCGACCACCCTGCATCGACCATGAGAGGAGCATGTCTGTCCTGAGCAGGGTTTTTCAGTGAAAGGATCGATGGAGTCGTGGCACCCGCAGATCCCCAGGAACAAAGACAGCGTGGATATCACCAGGAGATGCTCTCTGCGGAGTGCCGTCATGGCGAACCCATGTTCTATCGCAAGGCTGTCATGGTTTGCATGGATGGCGTTCACTCCTTGAGTGATCCACAACACTGTTTATGGCCTGAGTCTCCGAGAGTTTGGATATCACCAACGAGGAGACTTTTGAGAAGAAATAATAGCTTGTTGCGTTGCTGGGGCAAGGCCTGCCTTTGAGATTGCCAGTTGGGGGGCGTCAGCCGGACTAGGCTTGGATCAGGAGTGTCTGTTCTTCGTCAACGACCCTTCGATAATTTCTGTCCTGTGTGGCTCATGAGCCCAATCATGGCGCCGTGTCGTCTTTGTCGGTGAAACAGCGATGGTGCCATAGAGAGATGTTTCCATCCACGGCGCCTAGGACGACTGCTACACAGGGAGAAGTTTCCATGAAACAGCGCTGTCACCGAATGGGCTCGTCCCGGAATAGAGCAATGTTTTGCACGGGACATACATTGTGGGTCTTGGTGGGACTTCTGTTGACAGGTTTCGACCATGCGGCATGGGCACAGGTTGAGCCACAACTCGATGCAGACATTGATGCTCAGCAGATCATGGCTCAATTGGGTCCAGGTCAAGGAGCACGACTACCAGCCTTCCATGTCGTTGGCCCTCCTGAAGGCCTTGCACAACATGAAACATTTGCAACGTTGGGACCTGGAATTCGAGATTACTGCATGAAGTGGGTCTATGCCCGCCAGCGCGGTCGGGCTCTGTATGCAGGCGGAAATCATGGCGCGCCACACAAGTTCGACGACGTCTGGGAATTCGACCTTCAAGCCAACACATGGGTCATGCTGCATGCACCCGATCCTGGTATCACCCCGCTGCACACCTGGTGGGGATTGACCTTTGACCAGAGCCGCGGATTGCTCTATTGGATGGCGCCGATGGTCTTTGGAAACTGGCCCCTCGTTCAGGACAACGATGACCCTCCGCTATTGGCTTTCGATCCGGCGCATCCCAACCAGGGGTGGTGGTACGTAGACACCGATCCGGACATTCCTGTATCCATGGCCTCGGGACTCGAGTACGTCCCAAACCGAGACGGATTACTGCTGTGGTCGAATGCCTGGAATGGTTCGGGCATGCAGATGCTCGACCTGCAATCCAAGACATGGTCCGAGCTTGAGTCGCACGAGCAGGCCTATCATGACGATCCGAGTGCACCAGGGGCCGAGGCCATCGTGACATATAACGACCAGTTGGACGGACTCGTGGCATTTTTCCACCAAAGTGTGTTTGAATATTCCTTTGCAACGGCCCAATGGACCACTGTGGGAACGGACTTGTTTCCCGCCTCGACGGATGTGACGGATCACACGGCGAGTGAGGACTTTCTGCCGGTAAGCAATGTGCATTTCATCGTGACAGCCGGCCGTCTGTTTGCATATGACGCCAGCGATGGCACTGTCGAGGAATTGTTTCCGACGGACTTTCCCGACGGGCACAATGAAACGATGTTGTATGTAGATAGAGCCACTGGGCTGGTTGTCATCTATGAAGAAAATGTCAACCAAGTGTATGTGTATCGGTATGGGGAACCTCAAGATTCTGGGGACTGCGACGCAGGACTGTGCAACGTGGCCGACGGAGGGGCTGATATCGATGGAGAGATTGATTCTGCAGGAGATGCCGAAGATATCCGGGATGCCGGCGCATCGGATGCTACCTGGGATCAACGCAGGGACGGGGCCTTGTCTGTGCAAAAACAGTCTCATGGGGGGTGTAGTTGCAGATCTTCGGCCCAAGGACAGGGCGCTGTTCTCTGGTTCTGGCTCATGGCCGTTCTGGGCGGCCTGTCGTTTCGGCGACGCTGATTGGGGCTGCCATGAGGCGAGGGGAGTGCACCGAATCTGATATTTTCAGACAGCCAGGGCGTTTCTCCATGGCCGATTTACTCCTGGAGGGAGATAGATACGGGGAGAGGGCGATCCTGGTTGTCTCCTGTTCCCAGTTGGCCCGCATCATTGGCGCCCCAACACCAGAGCTGCTTGTCGATTGTCCATGCGCATGTATGGTCTGTTCCGGCTGACATGGAAACGACATGGGTGAGAGACGATATCTGGATTGGTGAGAATGACTGCCTTATACCCTCCGTGCCAAGTTGCCCGCGTAGGTTGTTTCCCCAGCACCAAAGCCTCCCATTTTCGTCGAGAGCACATGTGTGGGAATATCCGCACGACACGGCAACGGATGCTGGCAGACCTTTGACTTGGACAGGATGTGGACTGCTCTGCGTGGTTCCGTCACCCAGCCGCCCTGAGCCATTCGCGCCCCAGCACCAGACGGTGCCGTTCGATTCGACGGCGCAGGCATGGCTGCCCCCTGCATCGATGTTGGTCACTCCGTGGAGACCACTCACCTGAACGGGGGTGTCGCGGCTGTTCGTCGTGCCATCCCCAAGTTGCCCTTGAGCGTTGTCTCCCCAACACCAGACGGTGCCATCACTGCGCGCCGCGCAGCAATAGTTCGACTCACAGGCGAGCGAAACTACAGAAGATATGGACATGCATTCGAGGGGATCAGCACTGTCTGGCACCGAGGTTCCTGTGCCGAGCTGACCTTCGCCATTGTCACCCCAGCACCAGACTGTGCCATCTTGTTTCAAGGCGCATGTGTGCTGATATCCCACTGCCACCACCCGGACGTTTCCCAGTTCGGAGACAGGAGCTGGACGGGCAACTGAGTTGCCATGAGGCTGACCATTGCCAAGTTGGGAATGCTCATTGGCGCCCCAACACCACGCCTTGCCATCATCGTCCACGGTGCAGGTATCCTTTGGCCCCACCGATACGCTTTGCATCGTTGGGTCTGAGAGCACCTCGTGAGGCCTCAATACGGGCCCTGTACAGACCCCGATGCCCAAATGACAACCCCAATTGTATCCCCAGCAGAAGAGCACTCCAGCTTCGTCGAGAGCACAGGTGGACTTGTGTGCGGCCGACAGTGTGGTGCCTCCACAGTCGGACGTACAGGACCATTTTTCTGAAGGATCGCACAGTCCATCTCCGCAGCGGGTGCATTGCGACAAGTCGAACTGGCATGACATGGAACAGGCTAGATGGCCGGAATCGAAGCCCATCGTGGCACAAGTTTGGTTTCCGAAATCGTCTGTGTCACAGTCTTCGCCGTACTCGACGATGCCATTTCCACACAGAGGCTTGTGGGAACAATGTGCCAGGTCGTAGTGGCAGGACCTGCATCCCAGTGTTCCTTCGCCGAGGTCGAGATCTGAGCATGAATGCTCCCTGAAGGCAATGCCGTCACATTCCTCGGAGCCAACAAGTCGTCCGTCTCCGCAAAGCGGCTGGCATATCGTTGGTTCCCAGGTCGTGGCGCATGTCCATCCCGGCTCCACAAGACAGGTGCTGCTGCATCCATCATTGTCCTGGATGTTTCCATCGTCGCATCTCTCCGTGCCTTCGACGATCCCATCTCCACAGTGGCCGTTTTGCACCGGGCCAAAATCCAGCACACACCCAAATTCGACCACACCTAGAATGGCAACGGTAAGCGTGTCGAGCCATTTCGTTCGATGTCGGAAAAATGCCATCCCCCCTTGTCTGGAAGTTCGCGTTTCCTGTGGGTATGAGGTTTGGTTGTGGCAAGAGGGAGACTCACGAAACGGTGTCATCTTTCCCTTCGGTTTTCCTGTCCGCATGAGAAATGCTCCATGTGGGTCCATTGAGTGGCGTCGTAACTTGCTGGCTCCTGCGGTCCGTGATGTCAGTAGGGACACAGCCAGACAGTTCAGCAGAACACCAACATCACTATGGATGCTCGTTGCGGGCGAAATGGCTCGCACAGAAACATTTCTGTGCAGGGAGCGGTATTTCAAGAGAGGGGGCTGCAATCATGAGCCGGAAACTGCCGCTCTGTCGTCTTTGTTTTCGAATCGGACCTCAACCCAAGCGGCGTTTGGTGTGTTGGGTGGCCCCGAACAGGGCTGTGATCCGTGAAGGCCCTTTGGATGCGACAAGGAGGCGAATCATGAGAGCAGGACCGAAGTGGCGGGTCGGTGGGACATGGGCGACGTCATTGGTGTCTGTCGGTTGTCAGTTTCTTGCATCCCTGGTTGTTACAGGGGGCTGCGGAGACGATGGCAGGGGAGGACGGCAGGCGCCGGAACGGAGCGATGCTCGAGTCCGGGCCGACGGAGGTGTCTTCCAGGATGCCGGTGCTCCTGGCAACGACGCAGGTGGGCGTCAGGACGCCGGGCACCACGAGGACGTTCCTGACCACGCCGGTGCCATCGACGTATGGACCCATGTCTGGTGCCCCGACTCACAGAATTCCGGGACGGGATTTCATCGATTGGCATCATTCGACGATTTGCCAAACGATCCATTGGGTGATGGGGAGAACAACTGTTACATGGAGGCATTGGACACGTCTGTGTTTTCGAGCGATTCTGGTCCATTGCATAGCTGTGCGAATCTCGACCACAGCAAGTTTTCGGGATACGATTGCATCGACGTGACCACTGGCACCCAGTTCGAAGAAGCCCTGACAACATCGGACAAGGTTGTGATCATCGTCGAAAACGACATCCAGATGGATTCGTCTCCCTTTATCGCCGGACAGGAGGAATCTCATGTAATCATCGGTCTCTATGATGAAGCAACGAGACGGCCAGTCCTGGTGACCAGTGGTCCTGCCGTGACATCCAATCTTATCAACTGGAATCCCGTTTCGGATCCTCAGGCCCTTACCGTGATCAACCTCAGGATTCATACCGCAGCGCAGTGTTTTTCTACGGGAAAGAAACAGGGCCAAGGCACCTACACATTTCAGTCGGTGACAGCAAAATGTGGTGGTCGTTTCATCATGGGTTCCTTTGAGTCGCCAACGGATGCAGCGTGGGATGCACCGGGCTACCCTGATTCAGTTCCCGATCTCACTGCCTGGCCGATTGACGATCGGTACTATTTTCGGCAAGTCATGACCAGGGCGCGTGCATCTCACAGCGTCTATCTGGATCGAGCCTATCTCGACTGGGTGGAAGACTCCATTGTCATGCTATCTTTTACATCGGGTAAGCATGCAGCCAAGTTCGAGGCGCAGAATGTGTATCTCCACAATTCCATCTTTACCAACACAGGCATTCACAACGAAGCCATTTCAGATTCCGAGTTTTCAGACCAACCCCGGAGGAGCAATCTGGCGGCGCTTTCGTTGGCTGCATGCAGTCGAGTCATCATCGACCATGTCACGGTGCCCTATCATTACGAGAGAGCAGAGGCGAACGGAACGCCCATCCAGTGGCAACTCAGGGATGCGGTGGGGGCTGCCTGCGACATGCCCTGGGGTTACTATCCCAACCTGTATCCAACCATTGCCTACCACGGTCCAGCCTATTGGTTGGGGGCATACTACGAGGAGACCCCATTTTGGGACGATTCATGGTGGAGTTCCATCAACGACGACGACCCCTACGATCCGAACATGATCACATCCATTTTGACGTCGAACTGGATCCACCTGACCGCTGAGGATGAGCAGATCATTCCGTATCTCCATGCCGTAGCCACGACGGGGACCTATCCTACGACACGAGCGGACCAGGGCAATGCCCACAACCTTTTTCCACCAGACGAAGTGCCCGATGGCTGGAAGGAACGTCAGCGTGTCGTGCTCGACAACAATTGCTTCGACGATGGACTGCTCCCTGAAAACCTTTCATTGAACAGGGTGCCCGATGGAATGGAAGACCCAAACGATCCCCAGAAGAGCGCTTACGACAATACGGATAGATTTGTGACTGTAGGGACCAACCGCTGTTCCGATGCCAACATGGTCGATGGGGACGTGGCTGCAGCCAGAGACGCATTTGTCTCTTCGTTGCCGCAGCCGCCCTGGATCGAGTGGTAGTTCTCCGTCCCCGACGACTCGTTAGTCCGCCCCTTCCCCCATACCCCAAATGCAGATCTCGGCTTTGGGATCCACGTAAGGCACATGGTTTCCAACCATCGTGAAAAGTGGTAGCTCTCTGGCAGGATGTTTCGCTTAATTTGGAGGTGTCGCCATGTCTCGTCTTTCCTTTTATTTTGCATCGGTCTTTCTGTCGCTGGGGACCTGCATGATGGGCGATCCTGCCTGGGCACAGGACGTTGCACCTGGGAGCTACGCCGCCACCAAGACGATCCTTCCGGCATGGCCCTCGGCGCCGGAGCGTCAGCCGGACCGGCTGCGTCGCCTCAAAAACGCCCAGTTTCGAAACAACCATCCCGAGATGTACGGGGTGACGCAGGCGCCGCTCCAGCCCGTGTTTTTCTACCCGGAATTTGCCCAGGTGGATGCTGTCTATTACATCTGGTTTCCTGGGATGGAAGACGATTTCTACTGGACCATGACCCAGGCCATCGCGCAATACGAGCCAAACGTCCAGATTGGACTGCTGGTGGAGGGGGCGCAGCACGAACAGCAACTTCGTTCCCTGATCACACAGCGCGGCGGCGATCCGGATCATCCCACCTATATCGATCTGTCATCGTTTCCCCAGTACAACAACCAGGTGCTCGATTCTGTCTGGACCGTGGATTCGGGGCCCTTCTGGGTGACGGACGGGGCGGGCCAACTGGCTGCAGTGGACCTTCGCTACTATTTCGAGCGCGTCAACGACGATGCGATTCCCTACAAACTCACCCAGCTTCTCGACCTGGACGACTTTCGACCCGATCTCGACTACGAGGGGGGTAACCTCACCAGCGACGGCCGGGGGACCTGTATGGGAAGTACGGTCCATCTCCTGGTGAACCTGCCGCATCTTCCCTCCGAGGTGGAGCAGATCCTCGGAGACTATCTCGGATGCCAGAAGATGATCTGGCTCGAACCTTTGTCTGGAGAGGGCACCGGACACATGGACATGTTTTCCAAGCTCGTGGATCCTGGCACCGTGCTGGTAGGACAGTACGAGACGAGTCAGGATTCGGGAAACGCCGACCTCCTGGACCGCAACGCTGCCCTCTTGACCGCCGAAGGGTATCAGGTGGTCCGGATCCCCATGCCAGACAACGACAACCGCCAGGTCTGGCGCACCTACACCAATTCTCTCGTGATCAACGACCTGGTCCTCGTGCCCACCTACGCCCAGGACCGGTCTCATGAAGATGCGGCCCTGGCGGTGTATCGGTCGGTGTATCCCGGAAAGACCGTGGTGGGCGTAGACTCCGACGGCATGATCGCGATAGGAGGCGCCATCCACTGTGTCACCAGGACCAGGCCGGTGGCGACCCACGCGCATTTGCAGGACCAAATTCCATACGAATGTGGTGGGGCCTGGTACTGCACCTCGGGATGCGGAAACCTGGACTATACGGGTGACTGCGTGGCAGGCCAGTCCGTGTTTTGCGACAACGGATCGGTGTCCACGGACGACTGTGCGGTCGATGGCCTGCGTTGCGGGTGGGACATCCAAAATGATTTCATCAATTGCGTGGACCAGGGTTGTGGCAGCGTCACCGCCCAGGGCGAATGCAAGACCGTAGACGGGGTGGAGTTCGCGGTCTGGTGTGAGGACGGCTATCCCCTGGCTTCACGGTGCAGTCTCGACGAAACCTGTGGTATGGACCAATCCATCGGCCACATGGCCTGTCAAGGAGGGGGCGGGTGCCAGGACGAATGCCAGGCGGGCGAGACGGGTTGCTCGGACGATGCGCAGCAGGTCTGGACCTGTGGTGAGGCCAATGACGGCGATGACTGTCTCGACAAGGTTTTTTCGGATTGCGGCCAGGGAAGCCATTGTGCCAACGGGGGCTGTGTGGCCGATTGTCAGGACGAATGCCAGGCGGGCGAGACGGGTTGCTCGGACGATGCGCAGCAGGTCT
>CAZIJS010000027.1:0-7992 GCA_964539505.1 uncultured Myxococcales bacterium | reverse complement strand
GTTGCTCGGACGATGCGCAGCAGGTCTGGACCTGTGGTGAGGCCAATGACGGCGACGACTGCCTCGACAAGGTCTTTTCGGGATGCGGCCCGGGAAAACACTGCGAGAACGGAAGTTGCCTGGCCGGCTGCGGCGACGAATGCCAGGCGGGCGAGACGGGTTGCTCGGACGATGCGCAGCAGGTCTGGACCTGTGGTGAGGCCAATGACGGCGACGACTGTCTCGACAGGGTCTTTTCGGATTGCGGCCAGGGAAAACACTGCGACAACGGAAGGTGTGTGACAGGGTGTGTGGATGAGTGCCAGGCGGGCGAGACGGGTTGCTCGGACGATGCGCAGCAGGTCTGGACCTGTGGTGAGGCCAATGACGGCGACGACTGTCTCGACAAGGTCTTTTCGGATTGCGGCCAGGGCAAGCACTGCGAGAATGGAAGTTGCGTGGCCGGTTGTGCCGATGAGTGCCAGGCGGGCCAGAGCGGCTGTTTGTCGGATGGTCAGGGAATCTGGGTCTGCGGTGAGGCAGGCGACGGCGACGACTGTCTCGATCGCATCCAGTCTGCTTGCACGGAAGGGACTGTTTGCCGGGCCGGCCGCTGTGAGGATTCGGGATCGAATTCATCGGGGTCTTCGGGCTGTGGCTGCCGGTCCACGGGAAGCGGTGGGGTGCCTTTCTGGCCTTTGGGCCTGGTGTTGGGTTTCCTGGGCCTGCTCAAGAAGCGCTCCATGTCGATGCCCGGGAGGTGAGTCTTGCTGGTGGGAATCATGTCCGACAGCCACGATCGACTGGCGGCTGTCGATGCCGCGGTGCAATTTTTCAATGGACGGCCTGTCGACCTGGTCCTCCACGCCGGGGATCACGTCGCGCCCTTTGCGGTTCGGCGCTACGAATCTTTGAAAGCGGACTGGCGTGGGGTGTTTGGAAACAACGACGGTGAGCGTGAGGGCCTGGAGAAGGCTTCTTTGGGCCGCATTCAGAGCGATCATCTCGTCTTGGAACCAGGTGGCTTGCGTATTCTCCTGGTGCATCGAATGGAAGATGCAGGCCCCATTTTGCAGGAGGACCCATCGGTCCGGGTGGTGGTCTTCGGGCACAGCCACAGTGCCGGGGTGGAAGAGCGGGACGACGGCAGGCTCTGGGTCAACCCGGGAGAACTGTGCGGATACTTGACGGGACGCTCCAGCGTGGCATTGCTAGACACCGAGAGTTTGGATGTCGAGCTGGTGACATTGTCTCCAGGCCCTGCTCGATGACGTGGATGCAGTCTGTCGGAGCCGTTTTCCGGGGGACTGCAGTGGTTCCTTTTTTGCCTCGGGCTCTGTCTGGTTTCAACCGCCGGATACGAGAGCTTGCCGGCCCAATTAGGTGATGCGATGGCTCGTGACTTGGTGGATGCTGCCCAGGGGCTGCTCCTGGGAACCATGGTGGGAGATGCCATGGGGATGGCCGTCGAAGGGTGGTCACGGCGCAGGATTGCTGCATCCTTCGGTCTGCTCCGTGGCTATGTCGATGGGCGTCTGCCCGCCGGTACCTACACAGACGAAACAGAGATGGCCTTGGCAGCGGCCGAGGCACTGGTGGAGTCCCGGGGCTTCGATCCCGAGGTGTTGGCAAAGACATTGGCGGAACGTTTCACCCTCTGGCGGGGATATCACACATCGGCCTGCACTGTCGTGTCCCGGCTTCGGTCCGGAAAACTTTGGAAGACCGTGGGCATGGAAGAGGCCTGGACCAGCGGGCCTGCCGCCAGGGTCGGCCCTGTGGCGTTGTATCTCTGCGAGTCCCCACGATTGCCCGATGCCGCCCGGGATTGTGCCGACATCACAGACAGGCACGTCAACGCGGAGGCTTCCGCCTTGGTGCAGGCCGAGGCCGTTGCCGAAGTGGTGCGTAGCGGTGTGCTCGGGATGAAAATCGTTCGAGATGCTCTCTTGGCGCGTCTGGTCGAGTTGGCCAGAGAGTTCGGTGAGGCTCTGTCCGGCCGGCTGGAGCGTCTGTCTGAGATTTCGGTTCAGGGGTCGTTGGAGGCCAGGGCAGACCTGCTCGCGAGGATTTTCGTGCGGGACGAGACCGTGCTCTCCACGCTGCCCACTGCGCTGGGCGCATTCTTGTCCGCTTCGGATTTCGAAGAGGCGGTGCTCACTGCGGTGAACGCGGGAGGCTCGGCAGACGCCGCCGGTGCCTTGGCCGGCGCTCTGGCCGGGGCATATCACGGTGCGGCCGCCATCCCCGAAGATCTGCTCGAAGGTCTCAGTGCAGAGGACGACGGCAGGACCCTGGGTGAAATCCTGGGCGAGAGGCTGGGGCGGGTGGCGGGCGAGGGGTCGGCGGGCCGGCTCGAACGGGATCCAGACGATGACGACGAGGCAGCCGCGGATTTTTGAGCGACGGTGAAAGGTCTGTCATGGAAGAAAGTCCAACGATGGCCATGACGCTGTCTGATTTCGACTATGACCTGCCCGAAGAACTCGTGGCGCAACATCCGGTCTCCCCGAGAGATGCGAGTCGCTTGCTCGTGGTGAAAGATGGTCTCAGCGATCGGGTGTTTCGCGATCTTCCTGGCCTGCTGCCGAGTCACAGCCTGATTGTGTTCAACGACACGAGGGTCTTTCCCGCGAGACTGGAGGCGCACAGACAGAGCGGCGGGCGGGTGGAGGTGTTCCTGGTGCATCCCCTGTCGGAGCGAAAACAGCAGGAGGATGGCTGGCAGGAGGTCTGGGACGTGCTCTGTCGCCCTGCCAAGAGACTGCGGCCTGGAGAGCAGCTCCTTTTGCCGGACCGAGAAATTCGGGCCGAGGTCCTGTCCAAGACCGAAGAAGGGTCTGTGGTCATGCGGTTTTCCGGCCCAGGCCGGGGCGACATGTTCCAGGTCAGCGAACGGATCGGGGCCGTGCCGTTGCCTCCTTATATCAAGCGTCGGGCAGAGCAGCGGGATCGTGAGACCTACCAGACGGTGTTTGCCCGGAACAACGGGGCCGTGGCTGCCCCCACGGCTGGATTGCACTTTACCGAGGAATTGTTAGACCAGTTGGCAAAAATCGGCCATGAGTTTGCCTGGGTGACACTCCACGTGGGGCCCGGGACGTTCCGTCCCGTGCAGACAGACAACCTCGATGACCACGTCATGCATTCGGAGCGCTACGAAATCTCTGAGGAGACTGCGGCCAGGATCCGGGCGGCCAAGAAGGACGGCAGGGCCCTGGTGGCTGTGGGCACCACGGTGGTGCGCGTTCTGGAAAGCTGTGTGGGGCGAGGTGGCTTGGCGGCCGGGTCCGGATGGACGGACCTCTTCATCCGGCCTGGATTCCAGTTTCACCTGGTCGATGCCATGGTGACCAATTTCCACTTGCCGCGATCTACGTTGCTCATGCTCGTTTCGGCATTTGCAGGCAGAAAACGGGTCCTGGAGGCCTATCGCCACGCCGTGGAGAACCGATACCGGTTTTACAGTTACGGTGATGCCATGCTCCTGTTTCCTGGGTGACGCCCGGCGACCGGGAGCCTGCTCTTTTCCTGTTTCGAGATACCCTGGGGGATCGACGACGCAGAGAGCCTGCTGTCCGGGGATGCAGTTTCGAGTCGTGCTCGGCGAGTCAGTCAATCAGTACGGTGAATCGTAGACGTTCCTGGGCCGCTTTTTGCGCCGCAGGAACACAGTGAAGGTCCTGTCTCGCGTTGGGAAGAAGCATCGGATGGAGCGCTTGTACCCAGGCTTGGTGATTTCGAAACAATGTTGCCGGTGATCCTTTTTGACCACAAATGGAGGGTTTTCCACCCGCTTTCCGTCCAGGTAGATGACGGCGTGTTCCGGGACGTTGCGCAGGGTCACCGTGATGCTGTCTGCCTTCTGATTGGCCAGCGATGGCCTGGGGCTTCCTTGTTTGGCAGAAAGACGGGCATTTGTGGAAACGCCTCCATCTCTACTGGTTCCCTGCCCACTGGAGGCAGAAGGGCCGGCGTCTGGGGTGGACATCGACCCGGTTGCCGCGCTTTTCCTGTTGTGACCGGACGCCTGGTTCGCATCTTTGTGTGGTGATATTGGTGCCGAGTTTTGGGTGGCTCTGGAGATTTTCTCCCCCCCTTTTCGAGACACGGCATTCGTCGGTGTTCCGGACCGGGCCCGCGGAGATGTTTTCCGAGCCGCGGCGGCTCTTTTTCGTTGTGCCCGTTTCTTTCGGGAGCGAGCCATCAAGGTGAAAGCGCCGCCTGCCGCAGCCAGGAGCAGAAGGAGGGACAGGGCGGCCAGGGTGAGTCGCGTTCTGGACATGTGGCGGATGTCGAGGGTGTGGATGCTCTGGGAGATGTCTTGTCCCGCGGTTTGGGTCTCGTTGAGCGAATCCGCACGTTGTCTCGTTCCAGACATACTTGGGTCCATCGAGACCTGCCCGGCGTCGGGAAATCCATGGATCGTCTTCCCAATAGTGGTGTCCGGTCCTTCCAGGATTCCGGCTGGTCTGAGCGCCAATCCTTCGATGTCAATGGATCCGTCGGGCAAGAACGGCTCGATGGCCTCGAGCATCTTCGCTGCCGATTCATATCGGTCTTCCCGGTTTTTACTGAGGGACTTCAAGATGACCGCTTCGAGTCCTTCGGGGATGTCGGGGTCCAGACTCGTTGGTTTGGGTGGATCCTGCATGAGGATGTTTGCCATGACCTCGTTGTAATTGTCTCCGTTGAAGGGGACATCACCGGTGAGCATCTCGTAGAGAATGACTCCGCATGCCCAGAGATCACAACGCTGGTCGATGTCTCTTTTTCCAGAGGCCTGTTCCGGACTCATGTAATAAGGACTTCCCAGTACGGCGCCCGTCTTGGTCAAGTTGAGTTCGTCTTGGGTATTTTCCGGCCTGGTAAACTTGGAGATGCCAAAGTCCAGGACCTTGGCCACGGCTTCCGAACCCATGGTCTTGGAGATAAACACATTGTCTGGTTTGAGGTCTCGGTGCACGATGCCCTTGCCATGGGCCGCCTGGAGCGCGGAGAGGATGTGTGAGAGCAGGAGGACCGCCTCCGGAACGGTCAAGGTGATCCGCTTGTCGAGGAGACTTTCCAGGGAGATGCCTTCGAGCAGCTCCATCACCATGTAATAGGCACCGTCTGGTGCCTTGCGGAAGTCGTAAACCTCTACGATGTTGGGATGGCCGATGTTCGAAGCGGCCCTGGCCTCTCGGATCATCCGGGTGAGGAGGATCTCGTTGCTTTCCAGGGCGGAGTGGAGCACCTTGATGGCGCATTTGCGACCAATCACACTGTGCCTGGCCTCATAGACGATTCCCATGCCGCCCTGGCCGAGCTGGCGTGTCAGGAGATACACATCGATTTTTTTGAGGTCATTGTCCGACATCGCCTTGGAGTATACCTCAACTTCGAGGCGTTTTCCGTTCTTTCCTTTCGATGACGTTGTGCCTTGAAAGTGAAGGGTTCGTGGGGTATGGCAAGCACAAATCAAAGGAGGCCATACCATGAACCCGATGCGCAGCATGTTGTTGTGGGCCTCGCGGAGCAAGGGCTTGGCGCGATCGGTGTCCGAGGGCGGAGCCTTTGCCAGGGCCGCAAGGCGCTTCGTTGCAGGAGAGACCCGGCAAGAAGCCCTGGATGTGACCAGGACCCTCAACGGTGAGGGGATTGCAGCCAACCTGGACCTGCTCGGCGAGAACACCACCAACGAGGAAGAAGCAAGGGCGGCCACGGAGGAATACGTCCAATTGGCCGAGGCCATCCGGCGGGCCGGTCTGAACGCCAGTGTGTCCATCAAACTGACCCAGCTCGGCATGGACCTGGGTGAAGAGCTGGTGCTCGCCAACACCAACCTCGTGGTCGAGAGGGCGGCCGTCCAGGGCGTGAGTGTCGAAATCGACATGGAGTCCAGCGAGTACGTGGATCGGACGCTGGATGTCTACGAGGCCGTGCAAAAGAGGTTTGGGACCGTGGGCATCGCGGTCCAGGCCTACTTGAAGCGAACTGCAGCAGACGTGGAGCGCCTCGTGGATCTTGGGGCCAAGGTGCGCGTGGTCAAAGGTGCCTACAAAGAGCCCAAGTCGATTGCGTATCAGTCGTTCAAACAAATCCGGGAAGCCTTCATGGAGGTGCTCGATATCCTCATGTCCCCCCAGGCTGCGGCCAAGGGTGTCTGTGCAGCCGTGGGGTCTCACGACGACGTGATCGTGGACTATGCTGCCTCCAAAGTGGCTGACAACAAGCTCTCCGCGAAAAACTACGAGTACCAGTTTCTCTACGGAATCAGGCGGGATCTCCACGACCGTTTTGCCCAGCAAGGCGAGCCGGTCCGGATCTACGTGCCCTTCGGCACGCACTGGTATCCCTATTTCGTAAGACGCCTGGCCGAACGACCCGCGAACCTCAAGTTCTTCATGCGGGCCCTGGTGGGTAAGTAGGGGTTCTTTCAGTCGACGCGACTTCAGGAACGACCAGGCATTTGTTTTCTGGCAATACCCCGGGCAAGAGCCAGGGCCTGGTCCCTGTCGGTGACGGTTCCGGCGAGTTGGGCGTCTTCCAGGGCTTCCAGGATTTCCTTGAACAGGGGGCCTGGGGCAAGTCCCATGTCCTTGAGATCCGCTCCGGTGAGCAGCTTCCTGGGCCACAGGTCTTTTTCCCCGGTTTCTTCATATCGACGTTTCAATCGGGCCCAGAGACTGTCGTCACCGTTTTTTCCCAGGCAATCGAGCCGGAGCAGGTCCAGGAGCATAGGGAAGTGCTCTTGTCGCATGAGCTTCTTGGTTTCGACCAGGTCCAGTTTGCCAAGGGCCGCCCCTGCTGCCTTCATGTGGTCGGCCACCAGGGCCGTGATGGTTCTCGCCTGTTGTCGTGACAGGCGCAGGCGTCGGCAGACATCTTCTGCAATGGCGGCTCCTGCCTTTTCGTGACCATAGAAATGGATGTGGCCATCCTTTTGGGTTTGAGTCACGGCCTTGCCCGTATCGTGGAGCAAGACGGCCAGTCCCAGTTCCGGTGACGACGCCATCTCCCCGGCATTGGTGAGCCGGTCCATCTGTTCGAGCATGAGCCGTACGTGGGTGAATACGTCGCCTTCCGGGTGGTGCTCCGGTGGCTGTTCCAGTCCCTTGAGGGCTGCGACTTCGGGGAGCACCCGTTGCAGGAGTTTGGCTTCCTCCAGAAGGATCAGCGCCCTGTGGGGATTGGGTCCGGAGAACATCTTGAGGAGTTCGTCGCGGATGCGTTCCCAGGACACCATGAGGATTTCGGGTGCACGCTCCACCAGGGCGTTCCATGTCTCTGGATGGATACGAAAATCGAATCGTGCGGCGAATCGAACTGCCCGGAGGAGCCGGAGCCGGTCCTCGGCGAAGCGCTGGTCCGCCTCGCCGATGGCACGGACGATGCCAGCATCGAGGTCTTGTCGGCCCCCGACCCAGTCCAGGATTTCATTGGTCATGGGATCGGAGAGCATGCCGTTGATGGTAAAGTCCCGGCGCTCCACGTCCTGTTTTGCCGAGGAGAAATGCACGGTCTTGGGCCTGCGTCCGTCGATGTAGGCGCCATCTGCCCGAAAGGTCGCCACCTGGAACTCGAAGCCCCCATGCAGCACCACCACGACACCGAAGGCTTCACCCACGGGCACGGTCTTGCGAAACAGAGCCATCACGTCTTCTGGTCTGGCCGAGGTGGCGATGTCGATGTCGTCGGGCTCCTGTCCCAGGAGCATGTCTCGCACCGAGCCACCAGCGAAATAGGCCTCGTATCCAGCCTGTCGCAGCCGGGAGGCGACCTCTCCTGCCGCGAGGCGAAGGCGTGCCTTTTTGTTTGTCGCTTTGCTGTGGTTGTCGTCAGGCAAGAATCGAATCACTCCTCTCCAATGCCGCAGGAACAGTAGTCATGCCTTCTTTTCGGGTCAACTCTCGCCGGCCAACGCCTCGATGACCGCCTCGGTGAAGCGTTCGGTGCTTGCGGCTCCCTGGTCCAAGACGTTGGGGCCTCCGGGAAGGCCCATGAGATCGAACGTGCGGTGCCGGCCCG
>CAZIJS010000026.1:0-33994 GCA_964539505.1 uncultured Myxococcales bacterium | reverse complement strand
CAGGAAGCCCCCCGAGGCGATCCATTTTCTCGAACAGACGGATTCTTCGACCAAGCTGGCCCCGGTTCATCTCGAAGACGAAAGACTGCAGGGACGGGGCAAATGCATCCAGGACCTCGTTGCGGATCTGGTCCCATCCCGGACGTTGGACGGGACGTCCATCGACGATCGCATCCTTTCCTGGTTACTGGAGACTGTCCGCCAGGCCCCTACTGCCGACAACTCTCAGATTTGGCGGCTCTTGTTCCTCCGCAAGCCTGAACGGATCCGAGAGGTCCTGGATGCGGCTGCAGACGGCCGAGACGATCTGGCGTCCTTGTCGGAGAGTCGTCCTGGGGCCTTGGTGGTGGCTGCCGCCACCAAGTTTTTCATTTCGCACCGGACGGCAGAGCAACCATTCTATCTTATCGATGTGCCCATTGGTTTGATGCATCTTCTCTTGGCGGCACGTGATTTCGACCTGAGTTTCAATGTGCTGTGGGATTTCAATGACGCGGCCGTCAGCAATTGCGCCGGTCTTGGGGATCATCGTATCGTGGCGCTCATTTTGCTGGGAACCGAAGGCGAGATGGGTGGCAGTGAGCCCTGGGTGCAGCTCCGTCGGGGCCATGCCGGGTGATGGGCTTTCAGGGATGACTGTTTCGAAGGTTCCCCTCTGGAGACTTTCCTGGAGTCTATTCGAGTTCTGCGAGCAGTTTTGGAATCTGGATCCGGAGGAGGAACCGGGCCTTTCCAAAATTACCTGTCGGAGTCATTCCCAGCAAGACGAAATATTCCGCGGTCAGGATGCGAAAGACGAGAAGAAGCTTGTCGGTCTTGATGGTCACTTCCTCGACGTTCCCTTCTTCCAGGGTCTCGGCTGCTTTCCAGATATGGGTCATGATCAGCGACAGTTCCATACCCACGGTTTGAATGTCGAGACCCCTGTCGGCATCTTTGCGGACATAGGTGTCGATGGCGATGCCGTCGAATCCCATGAGCATAGCTGCCAGACCGCCTTCCACGTTGTCTACGACCATTTTGAGGTGTTCTTTGAACATGGATCGTCCTTCCGTACCTGTTGGGCTCACTGAGTAGCCGTGCTGTCCTGCGATGGTGCCACCGCGGGGCAGACGAGATCCGCTCCTTCACTGCAGCATTCCAGGATGTCGTCTTGAGCAGGATTGCAGGGGTTTCCCGCCTTTGGGCTGGCGGGTATGGTGTTAGAGGAACAAAGTCCCAGGTTATGAATGAGACAGCCGTTGCACAAGAAAATGGGGTAATCGATCGAATTGGATGGGATTTTTTGACTGCCTCGTTTCCCGATGAGTTTGACGCGAGCGGTGGCCAGGATTGTGGAACCCTCGTTGATCTGGTTGCCTACGAGTTCCACGACCTGCGAAGGGATCACGCGGACGGTGACGGCTTTTTCCTCCTCTGGGCAGACCGTGAGGGCCAAGGGAACTTCGTAGCGGGTGAGACTCGATTCCACATAGTCACCCAGGCTGCCCAGATTGAGATCGACCTGTGCTTTTTCCAGGACAATGCAGTTTTCTTCCACTGCGTTTCCACTATTTTCCGTGGAGAGGAGATTGTTTTTTACCAACAGATACATATCGTAGTACGCAGGTTGGCCTTTTTGGACGTACCAGGCGACATCCAGCGTTCCTTGGGTGCGATACGAGCCTCCACTCGTGTCCAGGGTGCAGCCCTCTCCCGGCACCTGGTTTTGGAGGATCAACAGTGAGGCACTGTTTTCCTGGCATCCTGTCCAGGCTGCAACCGCGATCATGAGCGCCGGCAGCATCATTTTTGTCATGGCAGTCTTCATCGTCTGTTCCTTTCGGACCTGCCAGTGGACGTGTTCTTCACGACCCTCGGGGTGATGAAAATCAGCACTTCCGACCGTTCGTCCGATTGTTTTCTGTTTTTGAAGAGCCATCCGATGATCGGAATGTCGGCGAACCAGGGAACCTTGGAGAAGCTCGTGGCCGTGGTTCTTTGGTAGATGCCTCCGATGACCGCAGTGTCGCCATCCGGCACGAGCATTTCAGTTTCCGCGGACTTTTTGAGGATCGTGGGATCGCCTCTGGCTCCGGTGTTGACGAAGTCGGGCTCATTTTTTTCCACTTTGATTTTGAGACGGACCCGTCCGTCGCTGGTCACGTGGGGCGTAACCGTCAGCCCGAGATTCGCCTCTTCGAATTGGGTGTTGACGCCCTGGGCGGACACCACGCTGATGGGGATGCGGACGCCTTGCTGGATGGTGGCCTTGACATTGTCCAGGGTCGTGATCCGCGGTGACGAGATGATTCGGACCCGCCCGGTTTCTTCCATGGCCGAGAGTCGGAGATTGATGTTGACTGCACCGCCCAGCGTTCCAAAGCTAAAGCCCATGGCTCCGCCTTGTCCATTGCCCACGGTAGCTGGAAGGTTCACGGCGAAGTTCGGATTCGCAGCGCCTGCACCGATGATGCCGTGTGTGTTCGAGACCTGGTCCATGGCACCTCCAGCCGCTCCAATGGAGAACGGGAACATCAGCCCGGTGGGCATGCCCGTTCCCGGGGAGGCGAGCAGATTACCCCCCCATTGTATACCGACTTCCCGCAAGAAGGTAGAGCGGGCCTCGACGATTCGGGCCTCGATGACCACCTGGGCCGTGGGGGTGTCTAAGGTCCGGATGAGCTTCTTGGCAATGGCGATGTTTGCCGCCACGTCGCGGATGATGATGGAGTTGGTCCGTTTGTTGTAAGTCACCTTGCCTCGTTTGCTGAGCACATTGTCCTGAAGTTGTTTTGCGATGGCAGCGGCATCGGCGTAGGCGACGCGGATGACCCGCATGACCACGGGCTCGAACTTTCGCTTGATCTGGTTGGCTTTCTCGTACGCCTCGATTTCTTTCTGGATTTCCTCCTGCCTGCTCACCCGGATGATATTGCGACCTTCCCACACCAATCCCAGACCCTTGGACTTGAGAATGACCTCCAGGGCACGTCCAGCCCGGACGTTGACCATACGGATGGTGACTTTGCCCTGCACGTCGTCTGAAACCACGATGTTTTTCTTCCATGCCAGCCCGATGAGGCGCAACAGGTTGTGGATGTCGGCGTCCTTGAAATCCAGATCCACTCTGGGGCCCAGACTGTGGCCCTTGAGGCCGTAGCGTCGCCGGTACCAGCGACTCCGAGGCGATGCGGACGATGGTCTCGCCGGCGCCATGGCCATGGTGGATCGATACCCGCCGACCCGGGCGGATTGCACATCACCCTTGGCCTGAGCCATCTGCGGATGAGAGTTCTTGGGAAAATCGATCCAGAGCGCCCCCCGGCTCCGGTTGACGCGGAATCGTGATGCATGGCCCAACTCCACCAGGAGGTCCACAACGCCCCTTGTCTTGCGTTCCTGGTAGGCCGAGACCATGGTCACCGGGCCCTGGAACGCCGAGGTGTCGAGACTGCGCTCCAGGCGCCTCTTGAGACGGACCCCGTAGAATTCCACAAAGACCTTTCGTCCGATCCGTTTGATATCATAGTCGAAGGGGCCGGCGATGCGAACAGTGACCCTGTGCGTCTCCCCGGTGTCTCGAAAGCCTACGTCGTAGATTTTGCCACGGACGGCGAATCGTTTCCGCGGTGGATGCTTTCGGCGCATGGTTCGACGCACCATGGACCGGGCCTGGCGCAGCTTGGCTGCAAGCCTCTGGTTTTCGGCGAGCAACTGCCTGCGTCTGTTCTCCTCTGCTGCCAGGGCCCGATGAACCTTGGTCAACCGGGCCTGGGCTGCCCGCTGTGCTCGTTCCGCTGCTTTCAGCCGTTGTTCGGTTCGTTTCAACTCGCTTGATAGTGCGATAGACGCCTGTTCGAGGCGTCTGCGCCGGCGCATCACCAGGGCCAAGCGCTTTTCCTCGGTAGTCCTTTCTTGCACAAGCCGTTCCTTGGCTGCGAATTCACGCTTTTTTTGCTGCTGGATCTCTTGCAGCTCCGCCAGGGTCCGTCGGACGGCTGCTTGTGCCTTCAGGCGTTCGGCATCTGCTGCTTCCAATTTCTTTCTGGCCCGATCCAGGCTGCTTCGGGCTTGAGAGAGTCTTCTGGCCGCCTGCCTGCGCTGTTTCTCGATGCGGGCAAGCCGCCGTCTGCTGCCGTTTACGGACCGTATCAATCGAGCCAGCCGTTTCCTCGATGTAGTCAGGCCGGAAATGACAGTTCTTTTCTCCCGCGCCCCGGCCCCTTCCAGTTTCTTGCTCAGTTGAGCAATTTGAGCCCTGCGTCGGGCGATTTCTTTCTGCATGTCTTTGAGCAGGGATCGCTGTCTCTCGGCCTTCCGAGCAAGCGTTTCTTCCTTGCGTCGCGCGATCCTGGCTGCTTTGGCTCGTTTGAGTTCGTCGTTGACGGCGCGTCGCACCTGGGCCAGCCGCCCCTGAAGCGATTCGTAGGCTCGCTTGAGCCGTTCATGCCGCTTTGCGACCTTTTCACTGAGCGTCTGCAAACTGCGATACCGACCCAGCAATGCGGCCACTTTGCGTTCCAGGAGACGCTTCTGCTCGAGAGTAGAAGCTTTCAGCTTCAAAGCCTGCTGCGCTTCTTTCTGGAGACGCGCCAGCAAGGCTTCTCGTTGGGCCACCTGACGTTCGAGTTGTTTGAGCGTCCTGTCGGCGTTTTGTCTTGCCTTGCGGCTGCTGTCTCGTTCTCGGCGGGCCGCCGCATACTGTGCCTGTGCCTGTGCCAATCGTTTTTTTGCCTTGGTCAGTTCTGCTTCCATGGCTTTCCTGCGGCGAAGGGCCCCGGTACCATTGGCCCGGCGGAGTTTTCTGAGGCGGATTTTGTACCGAACCACTTCCGATTCGCGTTGGCGCACGAGCTGTCTGGCCACGGCGAGTCTTTCTGAGAGGACCCCTGCCCGTCGTTTCGCCTCAGCGACTTCTTTTTGCGACGTTGCCAATCTCATGCGCAGGGCCTTCTGCTGCCGTTCCATCCTGCGCCTTTTCCTCTCCAAGATCGCCAACTGACGCGCCAGCCGTCTCGCCTGACTGTCGGCCAGTGTGGCGGACCGACGGTAGTCAGACACGACAGATTGATTCCGACTGGCCTTGTCAGCCACCACAGCGGCATCCTTGCGGGCCAGATCGAGTTCTGTCCTGAGTTTGAGGAGTCGCCTTGTCGTGCGGTCACTCTGTGATTTGTACAAGAGAGCCTCGCGGCGCGCCTTGGCTGCCTCGGCCTTGATTCGGAGAAGCTCGCTGCGGATGCGTCGGGCCTCGTCTCTTGCCTTTGTGATTTCGCCTCGATAGCGCCGCGCCATCCGTTCGGCTGCGAGTCGTTCTGCCTGGATGAGTTTGGCCTTGGCCGCCTGTGCCGCGAGTTGGGCAGTCTTCGTCTGCAACATCGCAGCTTTCCGCTTGGCCTGCCGGGCTTCGATCTTGAGCCTTTCGAGTTCCATGCGATAGCGTCTGGCGGCCTCTTTCGCGGCGAGACGCTCGGCTTCGAGGAGCCTGGCCTGCGCCGACTGCGCTGCGAGTCTCGCCGTTGTCGTTCGCAGCCTTGCGGCATTTTTCTTTGCTTGTTCGGCTGCTATCCGGAGACGCTCCAGTTCGGCCCGGATCCTGCGGTTTTCGGCTTTCGCCTGAGCAGCCTCGGCCCGGTACCGAGCCGCCTCCTGGGCTGCGGCTTGTTGCTGGGCCGCGAGCCATCGTGCCTGTGCCGCTCGTGCAGCGAGCCTGGCGGCCTTCGTCTTCAGGCGGGTTGCACGGTTTTGCGCCTCTTGAGCGGCGATTTTGAGGCGCCGAGCCTTGAACTTGAGGCCGGCCAACCTGGTCTTGAGGGATTTGGCTTCGGCCTGGGCGCGTTTGGATTCCAACCTGGCAGCTCGAATTTCGGCACGGGCCCAAGCGATGCGTGCCTGGGCTTCTCTGGTAGAACCACGGAGTCGTTGAGCAAGTCGTTTTGCTGCGTTGGCTTTCTGCTGAGCCAATTGAGCCGCTTTTCTGGCATGGTCGGCATCCTTGCGGGCTCGGCGAAACTCCTGCCAGGCGTGACGTTCGGATGCCTTGATCCGTTCGGCCTCTTGCCGCAGCTTGGCGAGTTCGCGCCTTGCAGCCTTCGTCATGTTCCGCTGCCTTGCCAGCTCTTTTCTGGCGGATTGCTCCGATTGTTTCAGTTGACGCGCCTGCGCTTCGAGGCGGTCTGCACGCCTGGCCTGTGCCTCGGCCTCTTGAGCGGACTTGTCCGCTGGTGGCCTGTCCAGGGCGGTCAACGTAATGAATACATTGGAGCCGGATGTTTCGATGTGGTACGAGCAGGCCCGGCGAAACGTGATCACGACACGGGTCAGCGACGATCGGTGGTCCCCGACGGGGGAGACGGCCAGGCTGCTCACCGCCCAGGTGCCGACGGTTCGGATGCCCTTTCGGGTCTTGGGGAGCGTGTTGGCCAGGTCCACGACCACTCTGTCTGGACCGGCCATTCTATACACCGTGAAGGTGGGTCGGGCCGTGGTTGTCAGTGTCACCAGGGTGGCAGCCCCTGTCTGCTGCCATCGCACCGAGCGAAGCTTGTTGGGCCGGCGGGCCGCATGGGCCGATGCAGATGCGCCCAACAGGGCGGTGACCATGACGCAGGCCAGTCCGGCTTTCATTGCGCTGTGGTTCTCGTAGGCATACCTCATGGTGCTGCTCCCTTGTGTCTGTGGCGTCTCAGGTATCTCCATCTGCGCCATCCGGCATATCGGAGTCCTTCCTCGTCGGGCTTGAGGGGTTGGGCTGTGATGTCGATGGCCTTTCTGTTGGGATCCACCCAGAGAATACGCTCGACGAAGCTTGGACGCTGTTGCGAACCCAGTTGTGGAATTTGGAGAATGATGTGATCGTCGGCGATGTCGACGATGAGCGCCTTTGCTTTCGAGAAGCGGACCCCTTTGACCAGGTTCGTGGTTCTTCCACCTGGGGACCGGATCATGGCATAACGAGGCCTCCTGCCGGCGATTCCCGTCAGGGTCAGTTCCGTTAGCTCGAAACGTGACAGGAGTATCTCGCGCGTATCTTCGAAATTCTCCTCCGATGCTTCTACAGGGACGGGCGTGAGGAAATTGCGAAACGGATCCCGATTTGCTTCAGTGTTCTCGATAAAGTCCTGTTCGGAAAATTGAGGAACCGTTTCGCCTGCTGTGCGCTTGTGCCGTTTGGCCGTTTTCTTCTTTCCAACTGGTGCCTGATTTGTCTCGGTGTCGTTGTGAGCCTCTGGTTTGTTGGCGCCTGGTACGCCTCGGCGGCCCGTGGTGGCGGGTTTGTCCCCGCAGGCCACCACAGTGAGAGCTGCGATGATGGAGATGGCTGCCTTTGGCCCTGTGCGTCTCATCCTCTCACCCTCACTTTTTCTTCTTCTTTGACCGGTGTGCCAAATACCTGTACGTAGCCGCTTGACAGGTGACGTCCAGAACCACCTGGCCGTCTACGAGCCGAGGCTTTTCCATTTTTACGTTACTGATTTTGACGATCCGGTCGATTTTTCCGAGTTTCCAGAAAAATTCCATGATCCGATGGTATTGCCCCTGCATCGTAAGCTGAATTGGAATCCGCGCATAGCCCAGGTGTTCTTCCTCTTCCTGTCGCTCGATGCCCACGACCCGTACGCCGGCCGCGTCGGCTCGTTTGTGGATTTCTCCCAATGGGATTTCGCCCACGTCCGGCAGACTTCGAGCAAGGCGCTTATTTGTGGATCGGAGGGCTTCCACCTGCTGCTTTACTTTCACGAACAGGCGGTACTGCTTGTCTGCGGCGCGAAGCTGTTTCTTTTCCTTACTCAATCGGTTGAGGAGCTGATCGCGTTCATCGGTGACGCCTCGGTATGCTCCGAAAAAATAGCCGAGGCCGACGAGCGTGAGACTGCCCAACAAAATGGCCACCTTGGTCGCCGGCTCCATGCGACCGACCTTGTTGTAGAGTCCTTCCATTCCAGGCATACTTTTGCGGCCCCTTCTTTCAGAACACCACCGTCGCCGTCAGGTCGAACTGGTAGTAACTGACCTTGTGTGTCTGGTCGGACACGAACTCCGACTTGTTGACCTGTACCGAACCAAAGTACCGAGAAACCCGCAGGCGCCGCTCGAATTCAGCAACGTCGCCGTTGGCCTTCGCTCCACCCATGATGTGTACCTGCCCATCTTTTTCTTCCCATTCCTGGATCCACAGGCCGGTGGGGTCCCAGTTGGGGTCGAAGTAATCGAGCTTTCTCGTGGGGTCGAGACCGGGTTTGAGCGTGGGACCCCAACGCTCTGATAGGACGTGGCTGAGTTCCCGCATCCACAAGACCGGTCCCGGGCAGATGCGTTGAAGACGCTGAGTGGCCGGACAGCGGCCCATGCAGCTTACCGCGCTGTGATCGCCGCTACAGGAACAAAAGCAGCCTGCAAGAACCCTGCGGTAGGCCTTTCGGCGCTTTCTGTATTTTCTTTTCAACCGTTGATAATGTGCAACATTCCCTGTTTTGGCCTGGGTCATCTTGACCTTGCGGCGCACTTTCTCGATTTCTATGCGCAGGGCTCCCGTGTCTTGTTCGACATATTGGACGTGGACCAGTGCCACGAGGCCCACGGTCACGAGCATGACCACGAGGTAGATGAGGATCTGGCGTTTGCCCATCTGGGCACGCCGGGACGCCTTGATCGGAAGGAGATTGATCCTCAGCATCACCAGTTGTCTCCTGGTCTGCGCAGCGACAGGCCGAAAGCCACCACTGCCAACGAAGCATGTGCCCTCAAGTAAGGCATGTCGAAACGGGTCTCGTCCACCCGGACATTCCGGAAGGGATCGAGCACTTCCACGTCCAATCTGGCCCGGCGCGCGATGGCTTCACGGAGCTGGGTGACCTGGGCCGTGCCGCCGGCGAGATAGAGCTTGTCGACCTCTGCGTTGGCAGTGGTCGCCAGGTAGAAGTCGATGGAGCGCTGCAGTTCTCCTGCAATGAGGTCTGAGACCTGGCCGATGACGCGGGTGACCTCCGGCGGGATGCCTGCTCCTGGCACTGCACCGACCTTGAACGTCTCTGCCTCTTCGTATCCGACGCGGAGTTCTTTTTGGATTTCTTCCGTGTAGGAGTTTCCGCCAATGGTCATGTCCCGGGTAAACGTCGTGATTCCGTCCCGGACGATGTTGAGTGTGGAGATGCTGGCCCCGAGATTGATGAGCGCCACGGCTTGTCCGGGCATGTCTCCATACGTTCGCTCGAAGGCGTTTTGCATGGCGAAGGCGGCGACATCTACGACCACCGGGTTGAGTTGGGCGTCGCGGGCCACGGCAGCATAGTCGTGGACGATGTCCTTTTTTGCGGCTACCAGCAGCACTTCGGTGTTGCCCTGTCCGTCTTCTTCTCGCAGTACCTGGTAGTCGAGTTCCACGTCTTCCCTGTCGAAGGGGACGTTCTTGTCGGCCTCCCATGCGATTTGTTCCTCGAGTTCTTCCTCGGTCATGGGAGGGATGGCCAGCTTTTTGATGATGATGCTGTGGCCGGCAATGGCCAGGGCCGCGTCCTTTTGTCGGATATGGAGTCTGGAACAGACAGAACGGATGGCATCCACCACCGCTGTGTGATTGATGATGGCTCCATCGACGATGGTTTGAGGCGGGATGGGTTCGATACCGAAAGTGACCAGTTCGAGGCCCTTCTTGGTCTCCTTGGTTTGGACGACCTTGACGGACGACGAGCCTATGTCGAGGCCGATGCAGTTGCGTGCCATGTTGTTCCCGCTCTTGACCGAACTCCGCCCTGTTGGACGGGATCAGTCGTCTTCTGGGAAGACCAACTTGCGGTCCGAGGGCTTGATCCCCAGGGCCTCGAGAATCTTCCGCTTGGTGTCCATGCGGCAGTTCATCCCCCGCTCCACCCGGTCCACGGTCAAGGGAGAGATGCCAGCCCGGCGTGCCAGTTCGGCCTTGCTCATCATCCGCTCGACGCGAAATTTGCGGACGTTGTTCGGCCTCACGCCCGACTTGACGGGCTTGCCCGTCGGATGTGACGAGGCGTTGGCACCTGCTCGGGGAGCAGCGGGTTCAGAAATCCGCGGTACGTTCACGGCTTCCTCCGGGGGAGGTGAATTTTTTTGTTCATTGTTGCCCATTTGCCGTCCGTTGCACCGCGGGAAATCCGACACCAATTCGCGGGAACGGAGAGATTATGGGCAACAAACCAGTTACGTGTCAAGTCCAAAAGTTCCAAAATGGATCATATTTTTATTATAAATTATAGCAAATTGTTGCAACTGAAATGTAATTGACAAATTTTTTGTTCGATCAACAAAGCGCCATTCGATTGGGATATCAAAATGTTCGATATTCCACAAAAAATTGATCGTCTCGGCGCGGTCCCTTGCCCTTTTTTGCCGGGCTCGCTTTCTCTGTTTTCAATGTTCCATCGAGCAGGAACGTTTCCGTCCTATAAAGACAACGGATTACACCGGCTTTCAATGTCTTACATTAGGTCTAAATGTAGTTTTTTGTCAAATTTTTGCTCCATTGAAGTGAATTTATTAATAAATTCAACGAAGTAAGTTGTGCGCTGCTGCGCTTTGGGCTGGACAGTGGCGGGCTTTGATGGTGCGTCGTCGCGCATTGGATGGCGGTATTGGGGTTGTGGGCGGATCGAGGAGGGGCTCGGTGCTGGATGGGCGGAGGATCTCGGGTTGGATGGGCAGAGGATCTCGGGTTGGA
Organism: uncultured Myxococcales bacterium; assembly: GCA_964539505.1. Taxonomy (GTDB): domain Bacteria; phylum Myxococcota_A; class Polyangia; order HGW-17; family SLPX01; genus CAZIJS01. The sequence continues at coordinate 23,319 of CAZIJS010000026.1, read as the reverse complement.
TGGGCGGAGGATCTCGGGGAATACAACCGGAACCAGGGGAAGGCAGACCGCCTGTATCAATGATTTTCGTCCTCGGACCGGTCCAGACCGTATTCGCGGATTTTATAGAGTAAGGCGCGATGGCTGATCTCGAGAAGTTTTGCCGCTCGTGTCCGGTTGCCCTTGGTTTGTTCCAGTGCCCGACGGATCAGGATCCGCTCCAGGGCCTTGCCGTTTTTCTTGATGGACAACCCGTCGATTCGAAGGCCAAAGTCTTTGGTTTCCCGGCTTCGTTTCTGGAGCGGGCCTGGAAGATCCTCGATCCGCAGTTCGTCTCCTTCTGCCATGACGAGTGCATGCTGGACTACGTTTTGGAGTTGGCGGACGTTGCCCGGCCAGTCGTGTTCCATCAAGATGCGCATGGCCGCAGGATGCACTGATGTGATCTGTTTGCCGAGTTGTCTGCCCATGTGTTCGAGGAAGTAATGGACCAGGAGGGGCACGTCCTCGATGTGGTCTCGGAGCGGGGGCATGTGCACGGGCAACACGGCGAGGCGGTAGTACAGGTCTTTTCGAAAGGTTCCCTCCTGGACCATGGCGGCCAGGTCTCGTGATGTGGCAGCCACGATCCGGACGTCGATTTCGATGAGCCTGGTGTCGCCCAGGCGCCGGATCGTTCCTTCCTGGAGGACGCGAAGTAACTTGACCTGGAGTTGGATGGGCAGTTCGCCGATCTCGTCCAGAAAGAGCGTGCCCTCGTGGGCTTCTTCGAACAGCCCCTTTTTGTCTCGCGTGGCGTGTGTAAAGGCCCCTTTCCGGTGCCCGAAGAGTTCACTTTCGAGGAGGGCTGCCGGGATCGCACCGCAGTTGACCGCAACGAACTCCCCGTTTCTCCTGGAAGAGAGGTTGTGGATGGAGCGGGCTGCCAGTTCCTTTCCGGTCCCCGATTCCCCGGTGATGAGCACCGTGGTCTTGTATTCTGCGATTTTGCGGAGAGTCCGAAAGACCTGTTGCATTTGAGGGGACTGGCCCACAAACTCTCCCATGCCCATGTCTTGTCCGAGACGGTCGCGCAGGCGTCGGTTTTCCCGGCGCAGGCGTTCGCGCTCTTCGGCTTTTCGAAGACAGAAGAGGACCTCGTCTTTCTTGAAGGGCTTGGAGATATAGTCGTAGGCTCCCCGCTTGATGGCTTCCAGGGCCTGGTCCACAGAGCCGTAAGCCGACATGAGAATCACTGTCATGTCGGGCTTGAGTTCGAGGATCTTGTCCAACAGCTCCAGCCCGTCCATCCCCTTCATGCGGACATCGCAGAGCACGATGTCTGTTGGCGCTTTGTCCAGGCTGTCGAGCGCCTCGCGGCCCGATGCGGCCGAGTGGACCAAATACCCCTCTCGTGTCAGTAAGTGGCTCAGCATGTGGCGCACGGCCTCGTCGTCGTCGACTACCAGGATGTTGCCGAGAAGAGGGTGCATGCGTTCTCGTTGTTGAGACTCCATGCTCAGTATGATATGGGCAAATGGTCACTGCGTCCAGGGAAGTGCTGTCCTTCGTTGGAGGAGTTGTCGAGAGCCATGGTCATTGGGAAAAAGGCGCGCATGGTGTGAGGAAGACATCGTCACGCGAAGGCAGGAGGAGAGACAGGCTGATGGTGTTTCAGCGAAAATTGCGGCTCAAAAGGAGTCTCTCGATTTTGTTTCTCCTGGCCTTTCCCCTGGTCACTGCAACGACCCTGTGGTTTTCGTCCCGCGGGTCGGCTCATCGGGGCGCGTCCCACAGGCGGCGGCCTCCTGTATTCAGGGTTCGGACGTCGGACACTCGGTCTTCGGTTCGAAAGGCATCGGTCAAGGGCGTGGCAAACCGGTCGGGATGTAGGGCTCCCGGGTGCCACGAGCACCTTTCGGAAATCCGGCCTCCCGAGTCCGAGATGATGCAAGGAATTCGGGAGATCGGCATAACATTGGGGGACCCCGAGGGCTGTATCGTCTGCCACGGCGGTGATCCCTCTGCAGAGACGTTGTCCGAGGCGCATAGGGGCGCGCCGCGGAAACTGGCAGAACAAGGCGGATTGAGTCGTTTCGTCGCAGATCCCGGATCTCCTTGGGTCAATGCCAAGACCTGTGGACTCTGCCATGCCGATTTGGTCCAGGCGCAATGGAGAAGTCTCATGATGACCGAGGCAGGCAAGATCCAGGGCACGGCCTGGGCGTTCGGCGGACTGACGGGTTACCGGTCGCGTTGGGGCAACTACGCGGTGTCCAATCCGCCCAACCCGGAGCAGCGTCGGGGGACGTCTGCCTACAGGCGGATCATGGCGGCAAAGGCCCAGGCGAATCCCGATGTCTTCCCTGCCCGCCTGGAGGCATTGCCTGACGCTCCGAACGCCAAGGCCCTCGGAGACATTCGCCGCCGTCCCAGCCTGGCCGCCTTCACGTACCTGCGGTCTGAGTGCCAGCGGTGCCACCTGGGGGTCAAAGGACGGCACAAAAGGGGAGACTGGCGCGGCATGGGGTGCAGTGCATGCCACATCCCCTACAGCAACGAAGGCTACTACGAGGGGCCCGATGGAAGCATCTCCCATGATGCGCCGGGCCACATGCTGGTTCACAGCATGCAGTCCGGGCGGTCGAGCCCGGTCCAGGTGGGCAAGGTGCGATACAGCGGCATGCCGGTGGAGACCTGCACCACCTGCCACAACAGGGGCAAGCGGATCGGGGTCTCTTTCGAGGGACTCATGGAGAGCGCGTTTGCCTCGCCCTATGCGCCGGGCGGCAGGGGGCAGGTGCGCCTCCACACCAAGACTTACATATCCATGCCCAGCGACGTTCACGCGCGCAAGGGCATGACCTGCCAGGACTGCCACACCACCAACGACGTCCACGGCGATGGCTTCCTGGCCGGAGCCAACCTGGGAAGCGTGGAGATCGAATGCACGGATTGCCACGGCACTCCGAGAGCCTATCCCTGGGAGCTACCGCTCGGATTTGGGGACGAAAATCGCCGGGCGGCGGCGGATGGACCGGCGCGGGGGACGGCGGGGAGTCTGCCGCCGTTTTTGGAGCATGCGAGACACTTTCCCGCCGAAGACGGCTATCTGCTCACCGCCCGAGGGAATCCCATGCCCGAAGTGGTTCGGCGGGGAGACAAGGTGGTGGTCCACACAGCGGCCGGCAAAGACCTGGTTGTCGAACCACTCAAGAGTAAACTGGAGCACAATACTCTAAATACGTTGGCCAAGACCGCCATGGAGCGGGTTTCGAGGCATATCGAGCGCATGGAGTGCTATGCCTGCCATGCGTCTTGGGCCCCCCAATGCTACGGCTGCCACGTCAAGGTGGACTATTCGCGTCGGATCGAGTCGTTCGACTGGGTAGCCGCCGGAAGACGCCATGCATCCAGCCCCCAGGCCAGGACACAAAAGGGGGAGCCTTGGGCCGACACCACGTTGCCCGGGCATGTCCAGGAGTCCCGCTCCTACATGCGCTGGGAGGATCCGGCACTGGGAAACAACGGCGAGGGGCGGGTCACGCCGCTCATTCCCGGCTGCCAGGTGTCTGTGACCATCCTGGATCGCGACGGTGGAGAGGTGCTCCGAAACCACATTTTCCGGACACCGCCTGGTACCGAAGGCTCTGGTCCCGAGGGACAGCTCAGCTTGGACATGAGTCCGGTTCAGCCACATACGACGACGGTTCATGCCAGGACCTGCGAGAGCTGCCACGGCTCGGCCAAGGCCATGGGTTACGGTATCGGAGGACGGAACGGCGGCCCGTCCTGGGCGGGCCCAAGGATCGTGGATCTCCAAACAGTCGATGGCCAGACCATCCCCGGCCGGTCCCGGCCCCAGGTCGAGTCGGTTGCGGGCTTGATTTCGGACTGGTCGGCTGTGGTCACACCGGAGGGACGACAGCTCCAGACCGTTGGTCATCATTTCAAGGGGTCCGGGCCCCTGGATGCCGATCAACGTGCCAGGTTGGACCGGCGAAACGTCTGCGTCGCGTGTCACAAGGAGATTCCAGACGGCAGTGTGGCCATATGGTTTCTCAATTTCGGCGCCAAGACCCTTCATGCCCTGCCCCGTTCCAACGAAGAGCACGAGTCTCTGCTCCATCGGTCGATTCTCCTAGCGGCCTGGGTGGAAATCGGCCTGGGCCTGCTCGCGGGCCTTGCCGCTGTCTTGGGCCTGGTGTGGTGGATCCGGCGACGCCGCAAGGCGTGACAGCGGCGAAGGAAATGGGGCGCAAGCGCAGCCAACCCAGGGAGATGGGGGGCTCGGGCAGTTCGGACGAGGGGCCGCCGCAGAGGATGTGATACCTGTTTGCCTCTGGTGTCCGTCGCAGCAGGCTGCTTGCACCGAAAAAGCGCCCTGTGGTAGAAGCGAAAAAATGTGACTGGCGCCGGAGAGTCGTTGGTGGCGACAAAGTCGGCGCGTGGGCTCCTGGGTGCGTGAGCCCCGGCGGGTCTTGGGAAACCTAAGGGAGGTGGTCAATGGCCTTGGATGTGCCGTCTGTATTCCGGGAACAGGAGTATCGCACGAGGCGTGCGGAGAATTGGCTCATCATTGGATTTCTCTACGCGCTTTTTTATATGACCCGCTACAACTTCTCCTCGGTGACTCCATCCCTCGAAGCGGCGTTCGGATGGGACAAAGCAGACCTGGGTATTTTCGAAACCGTCATGCCTTTGATCTACGGATTGTCGGTGGTGATAAACGGCCCCATTGCAGACAGGGTGGGCGGCAGGAAGGCTTTTCTGTTCGGTGCGGTGGGCGTGGTGATCATGAACTTTTTGTTTGGTCTTTCAGGGTTCGTGGCCAAAGACGCCTCGCCGGACATGATCCGATACGTGTTGGCCGCCATCTGGGGGCTCAACGGGTATTTTCAGTCCTTCGGGGCCCTGTCCATCGTCAAGATCAACGCCCAGTGGTTCCATATCAGAGAGCGGGGCACCTTTGCGGCCATTTTCGGAGTCCTCATTCGGTTTGGCCTGATTTTGGCTTTCTCGGGGACGCCGCTCCTCGTCAAGTACACGGGGCATTGGTACTGGGCCTTTTGGGGTCCGGCTCTCCTGGTGGCCCTGCTGGCGCTGCTGACGTTTGTCTTCGTGCGCGACACTCCGGCCGAAGCAGGATATCCCGGTCGGGACACTGGAGACGAGGGTGTGGACGATGGAGAGCGGGTTCGGGTGACAGACGTGCTGCGCAAGGTGTTTGCCAGTCCCACCATGTGGATGATCGCCCTGGGGTCCATGATGATCGGCTTCGTACGGCGCAGCGTGGTGGATGCCTGGTGGCCCCTCTACTTCAAGGACGTGCATCACATCACGTCGGGTACGGCCTGGCAGCGCCAGCTCACCGCCTGGGGAATCGCTCTGGCTGGGATTGCCGGGGGATTTGCCTTCGGCATGTCCTCGGACCGCATCTACGGAGGTCGCCGGGCGCCTGTCATCGTGTTCGGGTTCACGGGCATGGCCGTGACCCTGGGCGCATTTTACCTGGGAGACAGCCTGTCGCTGGGTTCCTGGTTTGCTATTCTTTGTTTTATCGCACTCTCTTTCTTCGTCAACGGAGCGCACGGAATGATCGGGGGAGCTGCCTCCATGGACTTTGGTGGCCGCAAGGCCGCAGCCACGGCGGCTGGTCTGTTCGACGGGATGCAGTATATCGCCGGCGCCTTCGTAGGGGTCGCCGTGGGAAACATCACCGAGATGCCCAATGGGTGGCAGTACTGGAAGTTGTGGCCCATTCCGTTCGCCCTCGTGGGTGCCCTGGTCATGTCGAGACTCTGGAACGCCATGCCCAAGGGACGAACCGCGGGCCACTAGTCGGACTGTTCGCCGGATCCTTCCTTGGTTTTTTCCTGTTTTGACCCGGAGGTCGGCTTCGCAGACTCGGCAAAGTCGTCTTCGGGCTGCTTTCGATGTTCGTCGGGATGTCCGGGTCTGCTCTTTTTTCCCCTCTGACCTGGATGCGATGGTTCGTCCCAGCCCCGGCGTCTCTTCGAATCCAGGCGCATCACGGTGCGTCCTTTTTCGAAGACCGTGACCACGCCCGATGTCTGTGAGACCACTACGGCGATGGCGTTACAATCCTTGGTGATGCCGGCTGCCGCGGTGTGTCTCGCGCCCAGGCCGAGTGGGACGCCCAGATCTTCGGCCTCGAAGTTGAGGTATCGGCCGGCGGCCAGAACCACGCCGTCTTCACGAATGACGAAGGCACCGTCGAGGACTGCGAAGTTCTTTATGGCTTCGCGGATCTTGGGATCGTGGATGTTTTTTTCTGCTTCCGAATACCCCTGGAACGGGTTCAACGTCAGTTGGCGGGACTTCTCCAAGACCCTCGTTGTGTCTCCCACTACGAAGATACTCCCCATGGGGTGCCCTTCCCAGCCTTCTTCGGCAATGGACATGGCCAGTGACAAGACGGCCTCGATGAGCTGCGAGGGAACGTCCGTGGCATGGGCGAACATCATGGGAGTGGAGGGATCTCCCGGTTCGCCGATGGTCACCAGGATGACGCTGTCTGGGTAGGAAGCGGCCCTTCGGGCTACCAAGGCGACCATGATTTGCCCCTTTTCGAACCAACCTTCGGACATGCCCGTGGCAATGGCAATCTTGGTCTTTTCATGGAGTGGGAGTTCGTAGGCGGGCAGGAGCAGTGCCTTGGTCCCCATGGCGTCGTGGATGGCGCGCTGGGACTCGCTGGTGACCGCCTGGATGAGCTTTTTGCGTACTGGAGACCTGGCCTTGATCATTTCCTCTGTGGGAGGAAGATCCGAGACGAACAGGAGGTGATCGACTTCCTTTTTCCCGGCGAGCGACACCCCGGCTCGGATCAGTTCCAGATCCAGGGGTTTCTTTTTTTCTGTCATGTCCGCTCCTCCTGCGCGCTGGTATGCAGCAGACAGCCCGAGCATCCTGCCTGTGGGACGCGACGAAAACATGGTTTGGCCGGATCGCGTCTGGAGATATCTTAAGCTACGATCAATTCCAGGGGTGGTCAATCCTGTCATGCTGCGCTGCTGCGCCAATTGAGAGGGGGGCTGCTTGCGTTTTGGTCTGAAGGCCTCCGGGGCGCTCTAGCGCTTGCGGCGGGCGCGTTTTTGCAGTCTGCGCAGAAGCTTGGGGAGTCTGCCCAGCAGGGCGCTGCGGGGTGCGTAGGCGTAGATGCCAAGGCTGACGGCCTGCTCCATGAGGGGGAGATCCTCATCGGGGCCGATGACCACCAGGGGAAGGCCCAGCAGGCGCCCTTGTGCGAGATGTCGGGTCAAGACGACCATGTCTCGTTGGGCACCATCGGGATCTGGATCCATGTTGAGCAGCAGTCCGGCAGGTTGTTTTTTTGCCACGAGCAGGGCCGCCTGCCCTATGGTCCTGGCAAAATGCCAGGAGAATCCGTTTGCCCCGAGCAGAGCCATGAGTTGTCCAGGACTCTTTTCGTGCCAGTCGAGCAGGATGAACGGCGGATTGTCCACCATGGTGGGGCGTTCCATGTGGGTGGAGGCCGGTGTCCTTGGGAGGCCGGCGCGATTGGCCCGATCGGTCCTGGTCAGGGGCGCCACCTGCACGCGGTGGGCCTGGGTGGAGTCGGGCTGATCGCTGAGGGCCTCAAGGAGCATGCTGCGAAAATCCAGGGCACTTTGAGGGCGGTCCGCCGGATCCTTGGCCAGGGCTTTCATGGCCAGGGTCTCGAGCCTGGCATGTACGAAGGATCCCATGGCCCGACTCGATGGCGGAGGGGGTTCGCTGAAAATTTGTTGGGTCATCAGGTCGATGGGGTTTTCCGCTTCGAAGGGAGGCGTGCCGGCCAGCATTTCGTACAGAATACAGCCCAGGCTGTAGATGTCGCTGCGTGCATCCAACGTCATGCCGCGACATTGCTCGGGCGACATGAAGGCCGGGGTCCCGAAGATGGAGCCGTCTTGGGTGAGGCGTTCCGAAACTGGTGTGTCCTGGATCACGGCCAGACCGAAGTCTACGAGTTTGACCTGCTGGTGTCCCGATGCGTCTTGTCTGACCAGGATATTTTCGGGCTTGAGATCGCGGTGGAGCAGTCCGAGTCTGTGAGCGGCATCCAGGGCGTCACAGACCTGCGCCAGCAGATCCACGACGAGGTCTGTGGCCAGGGGATACTCCTTTTTAATGATTTCGGCGAGGGTCCTGCCATCGATAAACTCCATGGCCAGGTACAACCGGTTTTTCCATTCCCCGAAATCGTACATGGTGACGCAGCCTGGATGGTTCAACTTGCTTGCGGTGCGTGCCTCGCGATGAAAGCGCAGGGTCTGGTCTCTGTCGGCTGCGGCCTCTTGCCTGAGCACCTTGATGGCCACGGGACGGTCCAGGTCCACCTGCAAGGCCTTGTAGACTTTTCCCACCCCGCCTGCGCCGATGGGTTCTGTGACCAGGAAGCGACCTGCCACGAGCTGTCCCACCAAGGGGTCTTTTGGGGGGGCACCGGGTTCCGGGGCGCCGGGGCGGAGCACTCCGGCCGGGGGACCGCCTGCAAGCACATGGGCGCCAGGCATCTCGTCGTGGGCCCCGCAGGTAGCACAGGCTCCAGACTCGGTGCGACGATGCCCTCCGCATCGTGGACAGGTAAACTCGGGAGTCATGGTGTCTTTCCGCTGCCTCCGTCAGGTGTCGAGCAAAACGAAGAGTTGGACCGGCCGCGACTTGCCGGCAAGCTGCCGCTCTCCGAGTGGTTCGACGTCGAACTCATGGGCTACCGAGTCGGCCACGGCCTTCGTCATCAAGACCTGTCCAGGCCTTGCCAGGGACTCCAGGCGGGCCGCCACGTTCACCGTGTCACCAATGACCGTGTATTCCATCCTTCTGGTGGACCCGATATTGCCCACCACGGCCTGTCCCGCGTTGATGCCAATGGCCAGTTCGAGCTGTCTGCCGATGCGTCCGCGCCAACGCACGTTTCCTGTCTCGAGCCATCGAAGCATCTCGTCGGCCGCACGAACAGCACTCAGCTCGGGCTGGTCCATGTCGTTGGGCACGCCGAAGACCGCCATGACACTGTCGCCGATGAACTTGTCGACGATGCCACCGTGGCGAAACACGATTTCCGTGAGGAAGGTGAACAGCTCGTTGAGCACGGCCACCACTTCTTCCGGCTCTTGTTGCTCGACGAGCGGCGTGAAAGCCACCACGTCGGCAAAGAGGACCACCACGTGCTTTCTGGTGCCTCCCAGGCCCAGGTCGATGTTTTGCGCGATGACGCCCTCGACGAGATCCGCAGTGAGGTAGCGAGACAGGTCGGTACGAATCCTCGTTTCTTCCACGACTCGTGCCTCGAAGCGCTCGAGGTCCTCTGCCATGGCGTTGAATGCCTGGGCCATCCCGCCGATTTCATCCCGGCGCTTGGTGTGGATGCGGCGCGAAAAGTCGCCCTGTGCAACCGCGCCGGCTGCCTTGGCAAGAGCCACGACCGGGGAGGCCAGGCGCCGTCCCATGAGCCACCCAACCAAGGAAGCCAGCAAGGCGAACAGACCGGCCACGGTCAGGGCGCTGACTGCAATGGTCCGAATTTCGGCATAGGCTTCCTTCCTTGGCTGCTCCACCACGATTCCCCATCCCAATTCGGGAATGGGTTGAACGATTCCCAGAACCGACTTGCCGTTGGTCTCGTAGTCGGCAGACAGAGCGATGTCCTTGGTCAGGATCTTTCCTGGTCTATGCATGTCCGCAAAGATGCCTTCTTTGGCTGCGGAATGGAAAAAGAGCTTTGGGTCGGCATGGGCGATGATCGCAAGGTTTCGGTCCACGATCCAGATACGGTCCGCGGCGCCTTCGAACCGTCTTCTGCTTTCTGCCAGGATGGTTTCACGGAGAGGTTCCAAGTCCAACGCAGTGCCCACGTAACCGAAGATCGATGGCGATTTCCCTGCGAAGATGGGCTGGATCATGGGCAACAGAGGAACCCCGCGATTTCCTTGGATGACTCCCAGGTAGGCTATGCCCTCGGTTTTTGCCACGCCTCGGGTTCCTTCGTCCAGAATCCCTGGCAGCCCCTTCTTCCCGTCGGCTCTCTGCTGGGTCCTGGTCTCGATGCGGTCCACCAGGTGGCCCTCTTTGTCGTAGATGGTCACGGATTCGACGAGCCTTGCGCCCAGGAGAATGGCCGAAGCAAGCTGCACGCGGGTCTTCGTCGAAAGATCCGGCCTGGCCAGGGCGGCACCAACGGCCGCCAGTTCGGATTCCGCCGAGCGCAGGTCGCTGCGGATCTTCGTTGCGATGGTGTCTGCCACCGCCAGTCGGTATGCCTTGGTCCTGCGCCGCAGCCTCGGTAGATTGAAATGGAGCAGGACCGTCGTGGTGACGGCCAGGGGCACCAGGGCCAGGGCCAGCATGGTGAGGGTGAGCCTGGTGCGCAGCGGAAGTGCCATCTCACAGACCCCGAAAGCCCAGACTTGCTGTGAGTCCCAGATGGTAGCGCCCCAGGCGGTTCCATGCGTCTGCGTTCAATCCGCCGCCTCCCATGAATCCGATCCGTCCGCGTCCCAGATGAAGCCACAGCGCACCGGAAAGGGCGACTGCATGGATGTTTTTTCCCGTGGGATCACCGAACAGACCCATCCAGAGATCCAGTTCCAAGGCAAAAGAGAGTCGAGACAGGGGCTGCCAGACACCATGGTAGCTCGATGCATAGGTTCCCGATGTCTCGATGCCCGGCGCAACGGCCACCGACAACACCTGGTTGGTGCCCAGGGTCAAGCGTCCCTCGTAGGTCCAGTCCAGACGGAGTCCTGGTTCGATGCGGGAGACAGCATCCCATCCATTCGGGCTCCCTGTGGGCAGGGTCGTGCTCACCACGGGGCTGACTGCCAGGCCCAGTCCCTGCCAGGCCACACCCATGATTGCGACCCGTAGATCTCCCAGATCCTGTCGTCCCGTCTGGTCGTCCCGGTTGATGGTGCCGTCGAACCAAGGAAGACCTGCTTCCAGTCCCAGACGTCCGGACAGGAGCGACAACCCTCCCGCCAGGGTCGAGACCAGGTAGGTGTCGCGCCCTGCCGGCTTTGGGAGTCCGTCTGCCACGGCGACTCCCAGTTCGATGTGCGAGACTGGCCGGGCCGCTTCTCCGAGATGTCCCGGTGCCCTGTGGCTCCAGATGAGGCCCACGGGCCGGTGGGGCCAGGAAAAACGCTGCGGTGGCTTGGGAGGTTGTGGGGTGGCTTGGCGAGGCTGCTGTGTTTCGACCACTACAGGCAGGGATGTTCGGGCCAACGTCCCCAGGGCCCATTTTAGCTGCAGAGGATACCGGTGTCGATGCCACGTTCGTGGGATTTGTAGTTGGGCCCGATAGAGTCCAGGCCCTTCGGGTTGGAGCGCGATGCGTCCCGCAGGAGATTGGAGAGCCAGGCCCGGCAGGGCAGCCGCGCGGCCCAACTCGTCGCGCAATCGGACATGGATGGACGCAGGACCAGCCGAGGGCCGGATTGGTTCCTTGGGAAGCGCGAACCCCGCTGCCACATTCAGGATTCGGACGGACAAGGTGGCTGATTCACGTCGGCCCTGGGGCCGATATGTGAGCTTGTGGAGGCCTGGCCCCGCCACGATGATCTGATGGTTCCAGGGTTCGAAGGGGCGGCCGTCGAGGGAGACTTCCAACGGTCCGGTCTTGCTTGCCAGGGGAGGTGACAGGCCCAAGACGCCCACTGTTTGCAGGATGCCTTTTCTGTCCGGTTCGAGTCGTCGTGACGTACCAAGCCGTACGACGGTGACCTGGATGGGCCGGCTCGGTGCACTTTCCAGCCCGTGGGAGTCGATGGTGGCGACGTGGGCATAGTAGGTTCCCGGCCGGAGGTCTCTTGCGGAAAAACGCCGGACGCCGGCTCCCACCGTAGCATCCACCACGATCCGCGTAAACTTGAGATCCTCGGCCAACTCGACGTGATATTTTGCAGCCCTGGCGGCAGCCCTCCAGCGGGCATCGAAGGTGCCCCATGTGCCGGGGAGCATGAGTCGGACGACTTTCGGGCTGGAGGGGCTCTGCCACCTGGGAGGGTTCGGCAGGGCAACGGGCTTGGCTGGCCTGCGGCCCATCTTCGTCCAGGTGCCATGTCCCTTGGGGACGAGGACCCGGGTTCCTTGTGCCAGAACGGAAGCCAGACCCTGGTAGACCGACACGATGGACGTCTTGAGACGATCCACCTGGACCTGACTGGACTTGGATCGAATGGTCACGGTGCTCGATGGCGTCTCGACCACCAGGCCGGCCTCCCTGTCCATGCGAGACAGGCCGCCGCGCAGGGTACCTCGTTCCAGCAGGACCCTGGTCTTGACCTGTCCGGTCGTTCGGGTCCGCCGCGAAGCGCCGCCGTAGATGACGAGAATGGCCTCGGGCCGCATGCGCAGACTCGATTCGTCGGCGAATCGGATCTGTGCGCTGGATGCCGTTCCCGTGGCCACCCGGTAGAGCTTCCACAGGCCCTGATTGCGCCGGGCTTTCTTCCATGCCACGTCCCTGGGAGCCCTGGACCGCACATCCCGGTGGAGCCACACCAGGCGTCCCATGGGGCCGCCGATCCGGCGGGGAAGCCGGAGTTTCTGCCCTGGTTTGAGCAGATGCGGCAGAGGGCCCAGGTCGTTATATTTATGGATGATGGTGTATTTCCTGCCGTCGCCGAACAGACGCTTTGCGATGCTCCAGCAGGAATCCCCTGGTTGCACGACGTAGATGCCCAGGTTCTTGCGGTGGGGCGCTCCGGCCAGGGCTTGCCTGGGACGGGCGAAAAGGAGCATTCCCGCCAGAGCGCTCGCTGGGAGGATCCAGAGTCGTCGTGGGGTGTGACGTCGCCTCATCGCGCTGCCCCCTTTCTTCGGGCATCATCGCTTGGGTCGAGGATGGTGAAGACCACTCGTCGGTTCTTGGCCCTGCCCGCTGCGGTCTTGTTGGTTGCCACGGGGTGGCTCGGTCCATAGCCTTTGGCGATGAGTCTTTCCGGTGCGACACCATGTTGGACGAGAAAGGCCCGGACTCGGTACGCCCTTCGGATCGACAGATCTACGTTTTGCTCTTCGTCTCCGCGATTGTCGGTGTACCCTTCCACCCGAACGAGTCGCACCCACCAGGCCTTTTTGAGCAAGGCCGCAATCTGGCGCAAGAGGGGATGGGAAACCGGATTGATGCGGTCACTGCCCCGGTCGAACATGATTTTTTGTAGGATGCGGATTCGATGGTGCGCCAACGTGACCTGGGCCTTGCCCTTGTCGGGGCAGCCGTCTTCGTCGGCCACCCCGTTGACGGTTTCAGGGTGGTTGGGGCATTTGTCGTGGATGTCCGGGATGCCGTCTCGATCGTTGTCCGGGTCCGGGCAACCATCCTCGTCTTGAAAGCCGTCCCGGTCTTCTGGCCGGTTCGGACAGCGATCCAGGGCGCCAGCAAGGCCGTCGGCGTCTGGATCCGGGTCGGGCGGCAGTCCCTTGGGCAGGTTCCGTCGTTCCATGGCTGGGCTGCGACTGGGCTGTTTCGGGGCCCTGGTTCGGGCGGCCCCGGCATGTGGCATGCCTGCTCGATGGAAACCCACCGCAGGTCCGCCTGTTTTCGGGTGACCCTGTCTGGAGGGCTGGGCAGGCTGCCGTGTTTCGCGTAAGATTCCAGGTCGGAAAGCCTCTTGGTGTCGTTTCTGTCGCCCATTCCGTTCGGAGTATCCCAGAGAAAGAAGAATCCGCAGATCTGGACTGCCGTAGCCGTCGGTCAGCCCCATGCCACCTCCCAGGACCGCCTGGAATCCGGACTTGGTGGTCCATCGCAGGCCCATACGGGCTTCGAGAGGTGCTTGGCGCCGGGAGAAATGGTGGCTTTCGTCTGTGGTCAGGCCGATGGCGGCATCCAGACTCGCCAGGGCGGACAGCGACCAGATCCCCAAGGGGACTTCAGCACCCAGGCCGGCGAGAAACTCGGAGCCCAGGCGCAGGTCTCCCATTTTCATGGGCTCTCGAAGCCAGGTGCCCAGGTTGAGGGAAACCACGCCTCTCTGGGCGAATCGGTAATCGAGCAGGATTCTTGGAACGAACCCAGGGGACCGGTCCGCGAGATATTGTCCCTTGCGCCCAGAGGGGAGCGAGGCCTCCAGCAGCAGGGCCAGGCCGAAACCGCGCCAGCGGCGGTTCTCCATCAAGACGGCCTTGCCCATGAGGCGCAGGCTCGCAGGACCAAAGGCGAAGCGGTCCTGGCCGGCAAGGAGCCGTCCCCTGGCCCAACGCCCCAGGACCAGGGGAAAGGACAGGCTCACGTCGAGGCGGTCCCACAGGCCCAGGGTCAGTCCCATCTCTGCGACGAGTCGATGGGCAATGGGTTTGTCGGTGGTCCGTCCCGCCTGGCGCAAGACCAGCTCATCGTTGGCATAGTCCAGGGTGAGGAGCGTGAATATGCGGGCGTCTCCCAGGCCCCTGGTGGTGTGCTGGCCCAGGATGCCGTCAGGGCTCGGCACTGGATGAAACCTGCGCGCCGCGTTGTTTTGGGCCCCTGCCGGACCTGCCCATGACAGGATGGCTGCAATGGCCAATCCCGCGACAGGCCAGGAAATGAGCCGTTTTGGCGAGATGTATTGCTTTGTCCTGGTGGCCTGAACCATGTCCATCGACTGCTCCTGTCCGCTGCCGATCCATTCCTGAAATAAATTTGGACAATCTATATCATGTTTGGGGTAAAGTGCCAATGAAGTCTCAGGCGGAGCCACGACGGGCTCTGTATTTTTGTCCCTACGGAAGGCCGCGAGGGGCTCGCAGGGCGTAAGTGTTGTTGACAGGGCCTGGTCCTTGACGCAAAAACGAAATCTCCGCCAAAATGACGGATTGTGTGTTTTGCATCGAGCTTGGGAGGACCACAGAATGCAACCATTGGATATCTTGGCCAAGATTTCTCACGAGAAACTGGATGCCATGCTCGGGGAGTTGAATTCCGGCCAACTCAAGACCGTGGTGAAGGCCGGAGGCCTTTCCACGAGGGTCCCAGCCAGCGCCGTGTCGCCTTCTGCGCGGAGGCGCGTCCTGGCCAAGCGCGTTCGCGACGGCATTGCCAAGGAGCACGAACCCCTGGCCAGTGAACTCATATATCAATGGCTGTTGCACCATCGCCGCGAAATGCTCATCGATTATCTGGATGCCGTGGGGGTCAAGCATGTCCGTGGCGAGACAGAGGAGACCTTCACCAAGACGATTCCCGAAGACAAGCTGGTGAATGCGGCTTTGGCGTTGCGCACCAAGTACGAGCCGGTGGATGTAGCCATCTACGTTTTGTATCTCGACTACCACCAGGAAGCAGACGCTTTTTCTCAGGAGCCTCGGGTTTTGGCCCTTTTTGGACGAGACGGATCCGAGTCGGCGAAGGCCTAGGTTTTCTCCGAGATACGATTGTTTCCGCTTCCTTTCGTGGCTGTAATACCATCAGTCTTTTTTGAGATCTCCTTTTCGCCAAGGATTGGCCGGCACACCCTGTCCAAGACAGTGTTTCGTCCTGGGCTGGAGCGACGACTCGTTGGATGAGGTATGGATGCCCATAGAGCCGGGGCGGTGGGAAGGAGCAAGGCTGTCGTGGCGACGAGAATAGACTGGCGGGATTTCGAGGATCGGATGCGGCGAGCGAAGTTTACGGTGGATTTCTCATCGGAGCCAGAGGGGCGGCGGCATTTCCTCGTTCCGGTGTACCTTCTCTGGTCGGATCCCCCCAAGGCCAGGCGGACCGAACATGTCCGGTTGAAGATCGCCTTGGTCTTTGCAGCGGTGTTGGTGGTAGGGGCCGCCCTCGGGATTGGTGTGGCCGCGATCTTGTTGCCCTGACGAACGGCTGGGGCGGCAGCGCCTCGAAGCATTCAGTGGCTCGGGTTCAATAGCGGGGTGGCTTGTCGATTGGCCGCCTGGTGGCCCCTCGACTTGCAAACGGACTCCCCGGAAGGGAGTGGGCCTGTCGGATTTTCGACGGGTTGTTGGATCTCTGACATGTCGACAGAGGGGAAGAAGGCCTACGGACCAGGTGCAGGTAACGGCAGAACCAAGAGAATGGGTTTGTTTTTCGTGAGTTTCATGATGGTGACAAAAATACTTCCTTATTGAAATGTAGTTGGCCTCATCCTTGCTTACAAGAACGGCATCCCAGATTGAATGTTGAACGCCAAGGTTCTGGAGGTTGAAATGCCGCACACTGTGAAAGCTGCCCTTCTCTTGACCGACCAAATCTTCGATGCTCTCGATATCTCGCAGGCCGAGCAGGATCGTTTCTTGCGTTGGATGGCTTCGTCATTGGCATGGGCAGGTCTGGAGAAGCTCTACACCGTGGGTCGGCAGGTCGCCCTCCCCACGGACCTGGATGTGACCGTCGAATATCTCGGCCGCCCGGAGGTGACAGCCACCGGAACGTTCCTTCTGTCGCATCGCGAGAAAATTGGGGCACAGCCACTTCTCCTGGTGGCCGGTCCCACGCTGGTGACGCCGGAACTGGCTGCGGATCTTCGTCTCTGGCCGGTGGATGCCGAGGCGACCTGCGCATTGGTGTCGTCGGAGCCCCATCCGAACCTCGCTTCGGTGGCACTAGACATGGGGCTCGTTCGGTTCCATGGACTGCAGGGAGCCAGTGGTGCCGCCCTGGGGTGGTATGTGCTCGGCAGTTCGTTCTTCGATGGACTCCAATCCTTGCAAAACGGCCATCCCATCGGTATCCGCGAGGGGTTGGAAAAGTTGGCGAGCCAGGGTGCCTTGGAGGGGTATCGTGCCAGGCCTGACCAGTGGCTCGACGTCGAGGCCGACAGTCGGGCGGCCAAGTCCCTTCTCCACCATCGTCCAGGATGCATCAGGCGGGCCGGGGACAGCGAACGCGTGCTCGGGTACATCGAGGGGATCCTGAGCGAGAAGAAGGGGCTCCATTACACGTTGATGAATCCCGGTCCGGTCCTCACCACGGCGAAGGTGAAAAGTGCCTTGGTCCATCACGATATCTGCCATCGTGACGAGGAATTTCCCAAGGCCGTCCGCAGGCTGCGTCGCAAGCTTCGTCGTGTCTTTCAGGGTGGTCCCGAGCATGAAGTGGTGCTCTTGACCGGGTCGGGAACATCTGGAATGGAGGCGGCCATCAGTTCCGTCGTGCCCCAGGACAAGAAGATTCTCGTGGTGGCCAACGGGGCGTTCGGCGAGCGTTTCATGGAAATCGCACGTCTCCATGAACTCGACATGGTGCCTTTGCACTATCCCTGGGGAACGGAGGTAAATCCCGAGGACGTGGATCGGATGCTCGCTGTGGATCCCGATATCGCAGTCGTGGCCATGTGCCATCATGAGACCTCGGTGGGACTGATCAACCCGATCACCGAAGTGGGTGACTTGGTGCGCCGGCACGACAGGCTCTTTGTCGTGGATTCGGTTGCGAGCCTCGGGGCGGAAGACCTGGACGTGCGGCGTGACCACATCGATATTTGTGTGTCCTCGGCCAACAAGGCGCTCCATGCCATTTCCGGAGTGGCTGTGGCCTGTGTCAGCCGAAGGGCCTGGACCAGGATGGAAGACGTGCCCCCGAGGGTCTACTACCTCAATCTCAAGCGCTATCGTGACTATGCTGTGGGACGGGAAGAGACGCCGTTCACACCAGCAGTGTCGAGTTTCTTCGCTCTGGACGCGGCCGTGGATGAACTGCTGGCGGATGGGTTGGAAAATCGGTGGGAAATGTATCGGCGTCGGAATCGAAAGATCCGGTCCACGTTGGTGGAACGCTTCGGCCTGAAACCGCTGACGAATACCGGCCACGAGTCTGCCACGATCAACTGCGTCGAGCTGCCGGAATATATCACGTTCGCCGAACTGTACGACGAGATGAAGCGGAGAGGATACCTCATCTACAACAGTAAAGAACACCTCAAGGATCGGTATTTCCAGGTTGCAAACATGGGTGATTTGTCCGACGAGACCATCGAAGCATTTCTGGGCTCGCTGGAAATGGTGCTTGCCTCGGCTGCCAGGAGGGCTGGAGTCAAGGTTCCAGGTCAGTGGAAACCGCTGGAAACAGGGGTCTCTGCCGAGGGGGCGATCTGAGCCTCCCTTCGGATCGAGGGTTTTTTGAAGCGTCTGCAAGGAATCTTTCTCGTCGTTGGTCTGATCCTTTTCGGCTACCTGGTTTCCAGGGTCGGACCCGGAACGCTGTTGCAGCAACTTCTGGATGCCGGGTGGGGATTTGGTGCCGTGGTGGCCACGGCCCTGGCTTCCATCGTGGTCATGGGCGTCGGTTGGAAGATTCTCCTGGACCAGGGAAAGAGCCGGGCCGGTCTCGTCGAGCTTGTGGGCGCTTCCATCGTGGGTGCAGCCATCAATTTCCTCACACCGGGCAGCATGGGTGGAGAGCCGGTCAAGGCCTCTTTACTGGGTGACAAGGTGCCATCCGAGGAACTCGTCTCCACGGTGCTGCTTCACAATCTTTTGTACTGGCTGGCAAATCTCCTGCTCATCGTTCTCGGTTTCTTCCTGGCCCTCGCCACGTTGCACCTTCCGCTGCGACTGGTGCTGATTCTCGGGGGCGCGACGATGCTGGTGGCCGTGCCAGTGCTCCTGGGTGCATGGATCATTCACCGCGGTTCCGCCGAAGGGTTTTTGAAGCTTGTGCGCCGTATCGGGATCACGTTCCACAATCTCGACCATGTCATGGAGAAGGCGCGACAAGCGGATCGACTGGTACGCCGATTTCGTGCCAAACACCCTGGCCCCTTCTGGTGGGCTTTTGCCTGGGTGTTCGTGGGTCGGGCGCTGTCCGTTCTGGAGGTCTGGGTGATTCTGTGGGTGATGGGGCACCAGGTATCGTTTCCCACGGCTTTCCTGGTCCAGGCCACGAGCCTCATCGTATACGTGGCCTTCGCATTCATCCCTTCTCAACTCGGAGCCAACGAAGGGGCCAGCTTCATGCTCTTTCCGTTCCTGGGTCTGTCGGCTTCCGTGGGCCTGGCCATGGAGGTCATCCGTCGACTCCGGGTGGTGGCCTTGGTTCTTTTGGGACTGGGCCTGTTGGCCCTCTTTACGGTACGCCGTCCGGCAAAGAAGCCAGGCTCGGTGGGCCTGGCCACCCCCGAGTAAGACCGGCTGGTTTTGTTGCTCCCTGGTCCATTTGTCGGCCCTTCCACAGCAGATCCCTGGTCTCCTGCTTCGGTCTCGTGCCGTTGTTCGTTGGTTGTTGACCGCTGGCCGCCCCTGCTCCATTATCGAAGCATGATGCGTCTGGTGCGCATCGGGCTCGACCCGACTTCCTTGGCGGTTTCTCTTCGTTGTCTGGGTCGTGTTGCAGCGCCGGGGTCGCAGGGATCGGTGACTCGGCAGGTGGAAAGGGCCCTATGAACAGCAACCATCATCTCTATCCGCTCCAGAAACGGATCGAAGGCTGGGCGCGGGACTACGGCCTGGATTTTTTCGACCTTATCTTCGAGGTGGTAGACTACCGCAAGATGAACGAGGTGGCGGCCTACGGAGGCTTTCCCGTGCGATACCCGCATTGGCGCTTCGGTATGGCATTCGAAAAGATGTTCAAGAGCCACACCTATGGCCTGTCGATGATCTACGAGCTGGTCATCAACAACGATCCGGCGTACGCCTACTTGCTCGAGGGGAATTCCCTGGTGATCCAAAAGATGGTCATGGCCCATGTCATGGCCCACGTGGATTTTTTCAAAAACAATTTTTTCTTCTCATCTACCAATCGCAAAATGGTCGACGAGATGGCCAATCACGCGGTGCGTGTTCGGCGTTTCATGGAGCGTCACGGGGTCGACGAGGTGGAAAGTTTCATCGACACCTGCCTCTCTCTGGAAAATCTCATCGATATCCACGGTCCCTACCGCGGTGGTGGTGGGGAGTCGGCTCAGCAGGAGTCTGTGCCGGATCGCGCCGAACAGCCCTCCATGCGCGCAGAGCCGCGGTATCTTCGATCATTTCTCGAGCAACCCGAGCCCACCGAATCCCCCTACAAGGACCAGTCCGTCCAGGAAGAAGAGGCCGAGCCCGAGGGAGACCTGTTGGCGTTTCTCCTCCGCCATGCACCGCTCAAGCCCTGGCAGCGCAACGTGCTCGAAATCGTGCGTGACGAGGCCTATTACTTTGCTCCTCAGATGATGACCAAGATCATGAACGAGGGTTGGGCCACGTACTGGCACACCAAGATCATGACCGAGCGTGCCCTGGTC
Source organism: uncultured Myxococcales bacterium (assembly GCA_964539505.1). Classification (GTDB taxonomy): domain Bacteria; phylum Myxococcota_A; class Polyangia; order HGW-17; family SLPX01; genus CAZIJS01. The sequence continues at coordinate 3,184 of CAZIJS010000026.1, read as the reverse complement.
GATTCCGAGCTCGTGGACTATGCCGACGTGACCTCCGGAGTGACGGCTTCTTCCGGCGTTCAACTCAATCCCTATCGGCTCGGCGTCGCACTGTTCGAAGACATCGAGGATCGCTGGAACAAGGGACGCTTCGGCAAAGAATGGGAAGACTGCTCAGACTGGTCGGTCAGGGCGTCCTGGGATCACAAACTGGGCCTGGGACTCGAAAAGATTTTCGAAGTGCGACGTTTCTACAACGACATCACGTTCATCGACGATTTTTTTACCGAAGATTTTTGTCGTCGCCATAAGTTTTTCAACTTCGGCTACAACGCAAAGCACGATCGATGGGAGATCGAATCCCGGCGATTTGGCGAGATAAAGGAGCGGCTCCTGGGAATGCTCACCAATGCGGGAAATCCCAGGATCGTGGTGCTGGACGGCAACTACCACAACCGGGGCGAGCTGCTCCTCGAGCATCTCTTCGAAGGGACCGAGTTGAAGCTGGACGAGGCACAGGCGACTTTGGAAAACCTCGTACGCATCTGGAATCGGCCAGTGCATCTGCGCACCGTGATCCAGGAGCGCGAAGCGGTCTTGTCATACGATGGGCACAGCCACCAGGAACAGGCAATCTAGTTTCGTGTCTCACGCCGGGTCGCGAACCGATCACTCGCAGTGCCCTTCGCCGTCGATGTGTCCCACCGTGGTCGCCAGGTAGGTCAGGTAGGCCCGAAGGTCTGTGATTCCCGAATCGGGGTCCACATCATAGTGGTCTAGTGCTTCGAAGGCGGTTTGTGAAACGGCTTCCAGTTCCTCCAACGTAACGTCTCCGTCGTGGTCCGCGTCTGCTGCCGCGATGGCATCGAATCGAAGGGAGGGCTCCATTTCCACGAGGCTGTCCATGAAGAGATGGTCGCCGTGGATGGTGATCTGCATGGTCCCTTTCCCTCCGTCTGGGACTCTTCCCGTGGCGTGGCAATGGGCATATTCGGTGTCGGTGGAAAATCCCCAGGAAAAGGAGATAGAACTCGCATCTTTCGTGGCAGTGCCCTGCAGGTACACTGCATATCCCTGGTTTTGCATGAGCTCCGCGATCTGGTCTGGCGCGTTTATGTTCGTCGAGTCCACATCCGCCGGCCTGATCCGGTAGCCGGCCGGAGCGATGGGACCTTCGTCCACCTGGTCCGAAGCCACGTCCGTGGGGCCAGGCTGGGTGAGATCGAAGATTCGGTAGGAGGGAAAAACAGCGCCAGCACCCTGTATGGCACCTACGTTGACACAGAAGTGGTCGAAATGCACCGACCATCCGTCGGCGAATTCAGAGGCATCGATGCCCTGTTCAATGAAGTCCTCGCCATAGATTTGCACCAGCAGGATGCCGGTGCCCTTGTCCCGGCAGCCTGACGACGGCAGGAGCATGGAAACGGCGAAAAGACTCGTTGCCACTGAATACTTCATGGCCTTCTTCCTCCTTGTCGAAAAGTTGTGTATGTCCCTTTCGGGAGCCGAATGTTTGAGTGGAAAAACCGGTGCTTCCGGAGGCAGGTCTCGGCGAGATGCCTCGCCGGGGACTGGTCTGGAAACGACGATCTGCATGCCTTGTTGAACGATGCAGCTCGGTCCTGGAACTGTTTGACGGCCTGTTGTCCGAAGATGGCGAGGTGCTGTGCCGAAAATCCGGCCTCTCTTCCCAACCGAGTGAAGACCCGTCTGGCCGCAGAGGAGGTGGGGTCGGCAAGGACCGCCATGCTCGCCTGGAACAAGGCATCACAGGGACGGCCATTGCTCCTGGCCATTCGTGCGAGGTAGAGCCGGCCCAGCAGATCCTCGGGTCGTCGTTGGACGGCCTGCTCGAAGAGTCGTTTGGCCCGTTCCTTTCTCCCTGCCTGCAAGGCCAGGACTCCTTCGTTGACGAGCAGACCCGCAGGGGTCGTGGCACCGAGCAGCCTCTCTGCGCCAAGGGCCGACAGCCCCGTCACCAGGGCAGCCAGGACCGCCAGGGCCGCCCGCTTGCGACGGGCCTGAACGTTGGTCGGCAGATCCCAGAGTGAGGAGGCCAAGATCGCGAAACCGGGCAACGCCAACAACCGAAATCGCGCGCAGGAAAAGAAGATCACCGCGATGCCTGCTGCAGCCAGGATGAGTCCGCTGATTGCGGCAGACAGTGTCGAAGGGGGCTTGCGCCAGATCAGCCCTGCGGCGGCGAGCATCATGATGAGCCATGTGCCCGGCATGAAGCGGGTCAGGGGACTCATGGCAGCCGTTGTTGCAGGCCGCTCGTTGTTTCCCGGCTCGGTCCGATCCAGCAAGAGCGCCAGCTTCCTGCCGGTGAGCTGGAGGGATCGGCGAGGACAGTGGACTGCAAAATGGAGCGCTTGTCTTGCAAGGGCTCGCTGCAGTCCCGCTTTTCCGGTTTGTCGTTCCAGCCGTCGTTTCAGGGCTCGTTGCATCGGATCGAAGAAAGGGTCGGTCCCGTCTGCCGAGGGGTTCCAACCCAGAAAAAGGTTGAGTCCCGCATTCTCTGTCAGTGCCACGAACCGCCCGGTCTGTTCTTTGGTCCAGGATCCGACGGCAAGAGGCAAGATGGCCAGGCCGGCCAGGAAGGTCAGCCCCACTTTTCTTCCTGGGCGGGACCAGGCCGTGAGCAGCCCTGTCAGGAGGCCCGCAGCGAAGACGAAACTTTGAAATCCGGCGGCGAGCCCCGCCAGGAGCCCTGCCCCCAAGGACAGACCCAACGAGGGCCGTGACCCTTGCAGGGCTCTTTGGACAGAGAGCATCGCTCCCAACAAGAGCACCATGGCCGGAACGGTGGGCACCAGTTGGCTGCCCACCACCGGCAGGATGGGTGGGACTGCCATGAAGACAGCAGAGAGGGCTGCGGGCCGCGAGCCCCATGCTCTCATGGCGAGCAGCCCCACCAGGAAGACCAGCAGCCCGGTGAGCAGGGACTGGACCTGCCGGACATGTTGGGGATCTCGGCCCGTCGAGACATAGATCGCAGCCACGAAACCTGGATAGAGGATGCTTTGGTCGAAGGGCAGGTCCATGTGCCCTCTATCCAGTAACCGGACGGCCAAGTCATGATAGCGCTCCTGGTTCGCCTGCAGTGGGATGGTGCCACGAACGAGGGTGAGGCTCATCGTCGCTGCCGTGGCCCAGGAGGACGCAGCCAGAAGCAGCAGCCAGGAGGGATGAAAGGGAA